>JANYIM010000263.1 GCA_025362055.1 Bacteroidota bacterium | reverse complement strand
CATGTTGCATTTTCCAGCAACGGTTGGCCAGTTTATTTTTAGCGGTATATCCGCCACCAGCATTTTTCTTGTAGCGGCTGTACTTGTCGATTGTGGGAATGAGCTTATTGGGATCTGTCTCATATTCATATACCTGGGCCGTTTTGAAGCGCACTTCATCCACACCAACGGTTTTGGCTAAACGCTTAATGTCTTCTACCTGATGCTCATTTGGCTTTACCACCAGGAACTGGAAGAAGACAAAGGGTGTTTTACTTTTCAACTGCTTTTTCCACTTTACAATATTACGGGTGCCCTCCAGTACTTTTTCCAGGTTACCGCCTACGCGGTATTGTTGGTACACATCCTGTGTTGTTCCGTCGATTGAAATGATGAGGCGGTCCAAGCCACTTTCTACAGTTCTTTTCGCCATTTCATCTGTTAAATAATGCGCATTGGTGGATGTTGCCGTGTAGATCTTTTTTGCAGCTGCATATTTTACCATCTCCAGGAAAGCAGGATTCAGATAAGGCTCTCCCTGGAAATAAAAAATGAGGTATAATAATTCTTTATGGATATCATCGATGGTCTTTTTAAAAAGATCATTTTCCAGCATGCCGGTGGGCCTTGTAAAGGCCCGTAAGCCACTGGGACATTCGGGGCAGCGAAGATTGCAGCTTGTTGTTGGTTCAAATGAAACAGAAACCGGGTAGCCCCATTGTACCGGCTTATTCAACAACCGGCTGATATAAAAACTGCTGAATACCTTGATGCTGTTCAATGCCCTCCGGAAAGTAAGTTTGCCGAAAAGGTTTCTAGTATCATTAAAATTGAATCGAGGCATTTGTCAAAGGTACTGCATAGAACGGTACCTGTTTAAAGCAGCGCAGGGATTTACCGGTTAAACAGTATTAATTTTTTTAGATTAAATTAGAGGATAATTTATTATGAAAAAGATACTCCTTATTGCCTTATTGTTTACAGCATTTAAAGTTGCTGCGCAGGATAAAGTATTGCCTGCTGAAGCAAAACCTTTTGTTTTAAAAGGCTATGAGATGCTGGATTATATTACGGGCGACCTGAACGGAGATAAAAGGCCGGATGCCATATTGATCCTGAAAGTAGCGGGTGAAGATACTAACATGGTCGATGAAGTAAAAAGGCCACTCATCCTATTGCTGCGGCAGTCCAACGGAAAACTGAAAGCCGAAAAAAGAAATGACAATATGATGTTGTGCTATCATTGCGGTGGCGTATTTGGAGACCCCTATGAATCAACAAAAATAAACAATAACGGATTTGCCCTGAATTTTTACGGAGGCAGCAGTTGGCGCTGGGGTTATGAATATACATTCAGTTATAATACCGGTGTAAAAAACTGGCTGCTGATAAAGGAAAAAGACGTGAATTACCAGGATGGCGATCCGGAAGCAACCATGAAAGAAAGCCGTATTGGCGCTGCTGAACTGACCGGAATAAATTTTGACAACTTTAATGTCAATCCCACCTACGCCAACAGCAAGTGGGAAGTAACTGCAGGCAAAACATTTTTTTATGATAGTCCCGGTATTGGCAATAAGCCACGTAAGGGGTATTTAGTAAAAGGGAACACGGTAACGGGTATCCGCGAATTAAAGAATTTCGTGGAAGTTTCGTTTGAAAATACCAAAGAACAATTCAGCACCGGGTTTATCTTAAAAAAAGATATTGTAAAAATAAAATAACAACGCTTAATAATTTTATATGCGAATTATTTTTGGTGCTATTTTGCTCATGGCCTTGCATGTTGCTGCACAACAAACAACCGATTACTGCAAATCAGTAAAAGACATCGCCATGATGGAGCGGATCAACCATGAGCGCATTGCCAATAGCGCTAACGGAACGCTGGCCTCTAATAACTTTGAAGTTAAATATTACCGTTGTGAATGGGAGGTAGACCCTGCTGTTTATTATATCACTGGTAAGGTAACAGCCTATTTTGTTATGACGGCTTCTTCCTCCTCAATTTCATTTGACCTGATGAGCAGCATGACAGTTGATAGTGTGAAGCAACGGACTACACTACTTACCAAACTGCATAGCAATAATGTGTTACAGGTAAACTTGCCGGGTACGCTGAATGCAGGCATATTGGATTCTGTAAGTATTTATTATAAGGGCCCCCCTGCAAACACGGGGTTTGGATCCTTTGTTCAGACAACGCATGCCGGGGCACCCATTATCTGGACGCTGAGTGAACCTTATGGAAGCCGACTGGTGGCCTTGCAGGAACGGGCTCGATGATAAGGCAGACTCTATAGATATTTATATTACTAACCCTGCAGCATATAAGGCGGCATCAAACGGTTTGTTGCAAAGTGAAACGCTTATCGCAGGAGGAACAAAAAAACTGGCATGGTGGAAACATCGCTATCCCATTGCTTCCTACCTGGTTTGCCTTGCAGTTAGCAATTATTCGGTATTCAACAGCAGTGTTCAGTTGGGCAGCATTAACCTTCCCATGCAAACCTATTGTTATCCCGAAGACCTTGCTTCCTTCCAGGCGGGCACCTACAATGTATTGAACGCCCTGCAACTGTATCATAATAATTTTGGCGACTATCCTTTTATTAAAGAGAAATACGGACACGTGCAATTTGGATGGGGTGGTGGAATGGAACACCAGACATCCACCTTTGTTACATCCATTGATGAAAATCTTATCTCACACGAACTGGCACACCAGTGGTTTGGCGATAAGATCACCTGCGGGAGCTGGGAAGACATTTGGCTGAACGAAGGTTTTGCAACATTCCTTGCCAGTTTTTGGCATGAAAATAAATACCCTTACACGATACCTGGTTCAAGAATTAGCGAGGTTAATTATATCACATCACAAACTGGAGGTTCTGTGTGGGTGGATGATACCAGCAGTGTTGGAAGGATATTTGACAACAGGCTGAGCTATTATAAAGGGTCACACGTTTTGTATATGTTACGGTTCAAGTTGGGAGACTCTGCTTTTTTCCGCGGCCTTCGCAGGTACCAGAAAGACCCGAAAGTAATTTATGGTTTTGCAAAAACACCCGATCTGCAACGGAACCTGGAAGAAGAAAGCGGGCAAAACCTTACAACATTCTTCAATAACTGGTTCAAAGGGCAGGGCTATCCAACTTACAGGGTGGAATGGACGCAGATAGGATCGAGCAATGTGCAAATAAAAATGAACCAGGCCACATCGCATCCCTCGGTGAATTTTTTTGCATTGCCCGTAGCATTGAAATTCAAAAATGCCACACAGGAGAAAACGATCGTTGTTGATAATACAAGTAATGGAGAGCTATTCATACGTAACATTGGATTTATTGCAGACACGGTTTTAATAGACACGGAATGTTGGCTCATCACAAAGAATAACGTTTCTGTAAAAGTGCCTGATGCATCTCCGCCCAACAGCATACAGATATTTCCCAACCCTATCCGGGACCGCTTTTATATTACCCTAAGAAACCTGGCGGCGTCTGCAGCTTCGGTTAATTTATATAATGCGGCTGGCCAATTGGTATATTCAACAAACGTAACCCTGGTCAACGGATCAGAATATGTTGAAGTTCCAACACAACAATTGGCGACAGGGGAATATACCCTGCAGATAAGGGCTGGTAATGACATCAGGTTTATAAAGAAATTGCTGAAGTAAAATCATTTATCAAAAATTTATCAAAATGATGACCGCATTTAGCGCAAATTTGTGCGTGCAGCCGATCCTTAAAAATTGCGTGCATCCCTAAACTTGGCAAAAAGAAAGAAAAATATTTTCAGGACCTTTATTTTGCCCGTCCTGCTGCTGGCCACTGCTGCAACTGCTACTTATTACATCACCACTTATATTAATCGTCCTAAATTCATTCGTTATCCTGCTTTCGGGATCGACATCCCCATAAATTTTCCGATGCACGGGATAGACGTGAGCCATCACCAGGATAATATTGACTGGGCAGCTGTAAAAGCCATGCAGGTTCAAAAAATTAAAATTGATTTTGCGTTCATAAAAGCCACAGAAGGACTGGGAAGAGTAGATGATGCTTTCCGCAGGAACTGGTTCAATGTAAAACAGGCAGGTATTCCAAGAGGCGCTTATCATTTTTTTATTTCCAGTAAAAGTGGTAAGGCACAGGCTGAGAATTTTATCGAGACAATCCGATTGGAAAAAGGCGATCTGCCACCGGTGCTCGACATTGAACAAACCAACGGCGCCTCTGTTGAAGACCTGCAGCAAAGAGTAAAGGACTGGTTAACCATGGTAGAGCAACAGTATAAAATAAAACCGATCATTTATACCAATGTTGATTTTTATGAAAATTTTCTTGTGGGTAAATTTGATGATTATCCTTTATGGGTTGCCCATTATTTAGTGCAGGATAAACCAAGGATAGGACGCAACTGGATCTTTTGGCAACATAATGAGAAAGGCCATGTGAACGGGATAGATGCCAATGTTGATTTTAATGTTTTTAACGGCGATAGCGCAGATTTTAAAAAGCTGCTGGTAAAATGATCCGCGATCTTCCTTACTTTACAAGGCAGGTCCGGCCTTTATCAATAAACAGGTAGTTATGGGAATGGAAGATGAAACAAGAGCCTTTCTTGTAAAAATAATAAACACCATTTCAATTGTACTGATATGGATGCTCGTGAATGTTTTTATAGGCATTTATAAGGACTATGCATTTTTTGAAGACCATCCCAATTGGACGAACTATCTTTTTTATACATTCTTTTTAATTACGCTCGTATTGCTGGTCAGGTACCTTTTGCGCAAATGGAAATTGTAAACCCATTTATTTTACTGGTCAGAAGAAATACGCTCTGATACGTAGCGGCTACACGAAAGTTTTTGTTATTTTTAGACTGAAAACCTAACCTGCTATGACGCTTAAGCATTTTTGTAGAAACACATTGCTCACGGGGGCTGTTATCATTGAAGGAATAAAGTGGATCGTAAGGCCTTATTTCCATTTTTCCCAACCAACAAAATTTTTATTGGGGATCGCGCCTAATTTGCTTGGCTCCTTTCTTTTGCCCTTTGGCTGTTACTGGCTCCTTGGCCGTTATATCGACCTGCATTCTGATAAGCAGCTAAGGTTGTTCATTGTTGTGAGTTTTATATTACTGGTAATAAATGAATTGCTGCAGTTGATTCCTGTTTTTGGAAGGACTTTCGATTATTATGATATTGCTGCATCTGCCGTTGGGTTGATCGGCGCTTACTTTTTTTGTGGTAAATATTTATTCAGGAAATTTGCTACCTATCCTTAAGGAGGTTTAAAGCGATTTAGTGCTAACTGCTATGGTCGGCCACAATTAACCACTTGTTTTTTATTTTTCTGAATAGTAAGGTAAAGTGCCCGCCTACATTTCCAATGCTCCGGGTCAGATGCCATTTGCCCACAACAAAAAAATAAGTACCAGATAATCTTTTTACCTGCAGGATGTTGAAATCCAGTTTGCCCATGGCGGCAGTATCGGGATATCCCTTCTTATAATTTTCCAGTGTTTTTTGCCAGCCATACGTAATGCCACTTTTTCCAATGAACATTAATGAATCGTCTTGCCAGTAAGTTCCCATGAAACGGTCGATATTACCAGAGTTCCAGGCAGCCAGTTGTTCGTTCATTGAATTACGGATCATTTGTTCATCCCCGCCTGCAGGGCTGGCAGACTTTGATTGAGCAGGTACACTTAGCGAAATTGCCAGTGCAAGAACTATGGAACCAATGATCCTTTTCATATGTGTTGATTGAAACCTAAATATAATTAAACCTTGCCTCATAATGAATGATCAATAACTTTTAAAGTTATTAGTGTTTATGATGCGAAGAAGAACATTTGCGCTGGTGGCAAAGGCGATAGTTGTAAAAATGTGCGCTGATGATAAGTGCAACTGCAATCGCTAAAAAAGAATATTCAAATTCAACAAAGAATTGTTTTAGTACCAGGAAGGTAAACCCGGCAAAAAAAAGAATAAGCGGCACAAAAGAGCGGTGGTGTTTGATAAAACCATGAAACAAAGAATAAGAACCAACCAGGAAAGCCAACCCGATCATACCCCACTCAAAAAAAGAATTGTGTATGATATTAATGCCAAAAACGGGCAAAGTGCTTACCAGTATCGGCAGCAGGGCACAATGGATTGCGCAGGCCAGCGAAGTGGCAATGCCCATGGCGTCCCAATTTAATTTTAACTTCATTGATAGTCTGCAAAGATAAGATATTTGCACTAATGTTGCAATCTCGTAACAGATTAGCTTATTTGCGGCTAAATCGGTCGTAAATTTGCATGAAATAAATTGATATGGGCAGGAAGTTATTGTGGTATGGTGTTTTTTTTGTGTTATTACTTTCAGGGTTTTACTTTTTTGTTTTTAAGGATGAAGACCTTTCAAGATCGCCCCTGGCAGTGATCAATGCCAATGTGGATTCTTTTTCTTTTGTGAACCAGGACGGCAAGCGGGTGACTGAAAAAGATGTTGACGGCAAAGTTTATGTAGCAGAATATTTTTTTACTACCTGTAAGGGGATCTGCCCTAAAATGAATGCCAATATGCGCCGGGTCTTTGATGCTTACAAAGGAGAAGAAAACTTTATGATCCTTTCGCATAGCTGTATGCCCGAAACGGATTCTGTTCCGTTATTGAAGGCCTATGAAGCAAAAATGATAAACGGGAAACTCATAAAAAATGTTGACGGCTCTTATAAGATAGAGTATGACGCACCAGCCTCGGCCCCCCAACTATTGGCCAATCCGAACTGGAATTTTTTAACAGGCGACAAGACGGCTTTGTATAAAATGGCAAGACAGGGGTACATGATCGATAATAACAAGCCCGACTCTTTGCAAAATATTGCCGATCAATTTATACATACCCAGTTCTTTGCATTAGTAGATAAGCAAAGAAGGGTTCGCGGAATTTATGATGGCCTTAAAGAAGATGAGATAGAAAAATTGCTGGGAGATATCAAGGGCCTGCTCAAAGAAAAAATAGACCACAAAAGATTCATGAACGGGTTTAGCAATAACCCTAATTAAAATCATTGACGATGGAACAGCTTTTAGATATATTAAAAAAGAATCAACTCAGCGTAACGGCGGGAAGAAAAAAGATATTGGAACTCTTTTTGAGCAGTCCGGGTGCTTTGGCGCACGCCGACATTGAAAAAAATACCGATGCTGCATTTGACAGGGTAACGGTATACCGTACCCTTCAAACCTTTGTTGATAAAGGGATCATACATAATATACCCACCAGCGATAACTCTATCTTATACGCTTTGTGCAAAGACAAATGTGAGCAGGGGCATCATCATGATAATCACGTGCATTTCATTTGTGATAAGTGCAATAAAACAATTTGCCTGGATGATGTAACTATCCCGGAAGTAAGGCTACCAAAGGGTTTTAGGCCAAAGCACGCAGAGATGGTGGTGAGTGGGGTTTGTGATGATTGTAAATAACAAAAGTACCAGGCACCTATTGCATTTCCTTTTCCACAAAATCCATCAACACTTTTATCTTATCCGGACTAAAATCGAATTTCAATCCGGCAGTTTCAAATAGTTTCGGTAATGTTTTTGTTCCTCCGAGGCTAAGTGCATTGCAATAGTTATCCATTGCCTGTTGCTTGTTTTCTTTATACTGCATCCACATGCCGATGGCACCTAACTGGGCAATGCCATATTCAATATAATAGAATGGCACTTCAAATAAATGTAACTGCCGTTGCCAGGCATTGCTGCGGTAATTTTCCAAACCACTGTAGTCGATCACACTATCCTGGAACTCATCAAGGGTCTTATTCCATTCAAGCGTACGCTCCTCGTGTGTATGTTGCGGGTGTTCGTATATCCAGTGTTGAAATTTATCGATCACGGCTATCCACGGAAAGATAGTGATCACCCTTTCCAACTGGTGTTCTTTTGCTCTCTTCAATTCATCTGTAGTATCAAAGAATATTTCCCATTCGTCCATGCTGAATAATTCCATTGTCATGCTGGCAACTTCTGCAATTTCCATCGGGTATTCCTTAAAACCATTCAATTCCAACGGATGTGCTAAAAATGAATGTACCGCATGGCCACCTTCATGCACCATGGTTGTTACATCGTGCATTTGCCCGGCGGCATTCATAAAAATAAATGGAGCCCCGCTTTCAGCCAACGGGCAGTTGTAACCCCCGGGAGCCTTGCCCACCCTGCTATCCAGGTCAAGGTGTTTTAACTCATTCATCTTTTTAATGCAGTCGCCAAAGAAGGGGCGCAGTTTTGTAAAGCACTCGATCGTTTTATCGATGAGTTCATCCGGGGCTGTAAACGGATGCAAGGGTGCTGTTCCTTTCGGCTCCGCCTCAATATCCCAGGGACGTAAAGTATCAACTCCCAGTTTTTCTTTTTTCTTCTGGTAGATAATGTTCACAATCGGCAACACATGTTGCTTCACCGCTTCATGAAATGCGAAACAATCTTCCTTGGTATAATCAAAACGGCCTAATTCTTTAAAGCGGTAATCGCGGTAATTGCTAAAACCGGCATTGATGGCTTCCTGGTTCCTTTTTTCGATCAACTGGTCATAGAGTGTATTCAATTCCTCTTTGTCGGCCAGCCTTCTTTCATTGATCTTCCTGTATACATCTTCTCTTAAACCCCTGTCATGGCTTTCTAAAAATTTTGCAGCCTGTTGCAGCGTATATTCTTTTCCGTTAAGTGTTACGGTCATTTTCCCGGATATCACACCATATTGTTGCTGCATTACGGAAAGTTCGGCTTGCAATGGTATGTTTTCTTCCCTGAATAATTCTATGTTCTTACGGATGCTGCGCAGGTAGGTGAAATATTTTTCGCTGTTGAGATCATTGGCCAACGGATGATTCACTAATTTTTTATTCAGCGCATCGGAGTACGGTTGAATTTTTGGTTGTATCTCCATGCAGAAGAAATTAAAGGCATCTTCCAGCGCTTTGTTTTGGGTGTCGCAGGTCATCCTGATCTGCCGCCAGCAGGCATCTTCATTCACTACGGCTTCCAGTTCACTCTGGTCTTTCAACCATTGTTCCAGGGTTTCTTTTGTATCAATATCTCTTTCCAGCAGATCTTTAAAGTAAGGCTCGAGGCTTTCCCAATTGCTTACCATAAAATCCTGCGGAACAAAATAGCGGGGAATTTTTTTTATATCTGCTGTATACATGAAGCGTATTTGATCTTATTAATAAAACTACCGTAGCTCTTAAAACTACGGTAGCCATATAACGCATTGATCGCATTGAGACCTATGCCATCTTCCTCGGTGTATTTATCTTCCTTGCCGGAGCATCTTTTACAGCGGATGTTTTGGCTGCTGATGGTTTTGCCTTAGCTGTTGCACCATCATGTGCTGTAGCATCCTGGTCGGGGTTTTCCGATAATTTTATTTCAACGTTATTCGCCACAAGAACCTCATACCATTTGATCATTTTTTTCATATCACTGGCATATACCCTTTCGAAATCCATATCGGGGTATACTTTTTCAAAATACTTTTTGATGGCAGCAGCATCTTTGTCAGATGGCAGGGTTTCCGTACTATCTTTCATTGCAGTAAAAACGTCTACCAGGTTCACATTATCCTTTGTTGTAAACACCTCGATGCTTTCCAAATGAGAAAAATTGTGAATACGGGTGCTTACAAATTTGGTGCTTTTATCTTCCAGGGAACGTACCACGCCGCCATCGGCTTTTGAAGACAATAATTCGAACAATCCACTGAGTCCGGTTACAGAAACAAGCTTATTATAATCCATATGATCGTGTTTTTTTAGGGCTGCAAGTTAGCTTAAAAAAGTAAATATCAGCAGCCATTTAACCTTTTGCCCGTTGAGCCTGTTTAAGGCAGGTATGGTTGGGAGACCGCCTTTGGCAGGATTTTAACATATAAAATCCGGGTAAATCTTAAAAACGCCGCCAGTTTTTTTAAACATCGTCGTCTAATCATGCATACAACTAAAACTTATGTTACGAACAGTACTATTCTTATTGATCTTCAGCCTTTCAGCAGGCATTGCTAACAGCCAGGCGATCACCCTAAAAGGCAAGGTGACGGATAAAGCGGATAAAACGGCGATCGTTGGAGCAACCATCAGGCTTGTAACTCAAAAAGATTCCACCCAATCAAGGATGGTGATTACCGATAAAACCGGAAGCTTTGCTTTTAATAACCTTAATGCAAGCGCTTATACGGTTTACATAAGTTATAGCGGGTATGAGAAAATTCAGCAAAAAATTAATATACAGGCCAGTAATAATAACCCCATTCCATTTTCAATTGCAAAAGTGTCCACAGATCTTACGGGGGTAACAGTTGTAGCCAAAGCGGCACCTGTAAGGCAAAAGGTTGATACAACGGAATTTAGTGCCAGCCAGTATAAGGTTAATCCCGATGCTACCGCCGAAGACCTGATCAAAAAACTACCGGGTATTGTTATCGATAAATCGGGAAATGTAACTACCATGGGCGACCAGGTAAAAAAGGTAACCGTTGACGGGCGTGATTTTTTTGGAGATGATGCCACAGCAGCATTAAGGAACCTGCCTGCAGACGTAATAGATAAGATACAGGTATTTGATAAGCTGAGCGACCAGGCTGCATTTACCGGCTTTGATGACGGTAACAGCACCAAGGCGATCAATATTGTCACTAAATCGGGTATGCGTAATGGTCAGTTTGGACGGATGTATGCAGGATATGGAACAGATAACCGCTATACAGCAGGCGGTAATGTTAGTTTTTTCAAAAAGGACCGCAGGATATCACTGGTTGGTTTATTCAATAATATCAACACGCAAAACTTTTCTTCAGAAGACCTTTTGGGTGTAACCAGTAGTAGCGGCGGCGGCGGTAGAGGTGGCGGACGTGGCGGCGGAGGTAAAGGCGGCGGTGGAAATTTCGGTGGCGGTGGTGGAAGTTTTGGCGGCGGCGGAAATAACTTCCTTGTTGGGCAAACCAATGGCATCAGCGCTACCAATTCATTTGGAATAAATTATTCGGACCTCTGGGGTAAAAAAATGACCGTGTCGGGAAGCTATTTCTTTAATAACAGCAATACCAGCAACGACCAGAGTTCCAATACACAGTACCTGACAAAGAATCAATTCTATAATGAGACCGATCTTTCTTCATCAAAAAATTA
Organism: Bacteroidota bacterium; assembly: GCA_025362055.1. Lineage (GTDB taxonomy): Bacteria > Bacteroidota > Bacteroidia > Chitinophagales > Chitinophagaceae > Ferruginibacter. The sequence continues at coordinate 32,823 of JANYIM010000263.1, read as the reverse complement.
TAACCATCGTTTTAATTTAAGGATGGAATATAAGATCGATGAGAAGAACTCAATTATATTTTCACCAAGTTTCAGTTTTCAAAAAAACAACTCCTTTGCAAATGTGAACGGCTTAAGTTTCCTGACTGCTTCCGATTCATTGAGTAAGGCAAACAGTACCACAAACGCAGCAACATCCGGTTATAATTCAAACAATAATTTGTTGTTCAGGCATGCCTTTGCCAAAAAAGGCAGAACAATATCGCTGAACCTGAGTGCAGGATATAACCATAAGACAGGAGATACCTACCTGAATTCTTTGAACCAGTATTTTGACAGCGCCACGGGTACACATGTTATCACCACCACCCAAACCGACCAGCTTAAAGAACAATTGGTAAACGGATCAACCTATAGTGCATCTTTAGCCTATACGGAACCGATAGGAAAGAAAGGCCAGTTACAGATCAATTACACACCGTCTGTTACAAAGAGTAAATCCGATATGGAGGCATTGAACTATGATAACATAAAAGGAACCTATTCCTTATTCGATACAGCCTACTCTAATAAATTCAATAGTACCAACTCATCACAAAGCGCCGGTATCAGCTATCGTAAGGGCGACAGGGATAATATGTTCGCTATCGGTTTAAATTATAAATACCTGCAGCTAAGCAGCGACCAGGTATTTCCGCAAACGGTTTCTGTAAATAAATCATTCAATAATTTATTACCTAATTTAATGTGGCGTAAAAAGATATCAACCAAAAGCACCATTAATGTGATGTACAGGGCGTCTACCAATACACCTTCTATAAGCCAGTTGCAAAATATTGTTGACAACTCCAATACACTTTTGGTAACCAGCGGTAACCCCGACCTGAAGCAGCAGGTGAGTAACACCCTTAGCACAAGGTATACCTACACAAATACGCAGAAAGGATCTAGTTTCTTCGCCAATGTATTTTTACAGCAAGCCAATAATTATGTAGCCAACGCTACTTTTAGCCCGGTGGGTGGAGATTCAACGCTTAATAATAATATCATCCTGCACAAGGGTTCGCAGTTGACCAAACCGGTTAATTTAAACGGTTATATCAGCATGCGTTCTTTTTTAACTTACGCAATGCCACTTAAGTTCATGAAATCAAATCTTAACCTTAATGGCGGATTTACTTATTCAAGATTGCCGGGTTTAAATAATACAGTGAGCGGCCTATCTAATAACTACACTTATAACACCGGTGTTGGGGTTACCAGTAATATTAGCCAATACGTGGATTTTAATGTATCCTATAATGCAAGTTTTACCAACACAAAAAATTCATTGGATGCATCAAAGAACACGAATTATATGACACAGTCTGCGGGAGCAACATTAAACCTGTTGGATAAAAAAGGATGGTTTGTGCAAAATGATGTGAGTGCAACCTCTTACAGCGGCCTGGGTGCAGGGTATAATCAAACCTATGTTTTATGGAATGCAGGTTTAGGTAAAAAGTTCTTGAAGAACCAGGCTGGCGAATTAAAATTATCTGTATTTGATCTTTTAAAACAAAATCAAAGTATTACCCGTACGGTAGATCCAAGCTATATTGAAGATGTGCATAACCAGGTATTGCAACAGTATTTTATGCTCACCTTTACTTATAAACTTAAAAACTTTGGTGTAGCAAAAGCTTCCACCAACAATATGAACAGGAATTCCGGAAATAATAGGCCCGGTTATGTTCCCGGCTTTTAGGTAATTTTAGGCAGGACATAAAGTAAACGTTTTGAACCAACCGGAATTAGTTGAACAACTGCAAAGAGGTGAAGCATCGGCTTTTAGAAAGCTGGTGGATGAATGGCAGGATATGGTATATAATACTGTAGTAAGTATTGTGCAGGACCCGGATGATGCAGATGATATAACGCAAGAGGTATTTGTGCAAGTGTACCAGTCGGTAAGCTCTTTTAAAGGTGAATCAAAATTCTCTACCTGGCTATACAGGATCGCTTTGTCGAAGGCACTGGACCATGAAAAGAAAAAAAGGCGGAAGAAAAGATTTGGGTTTGTACAAAGCCTGTTTGGCGGCCACGAGGAAGAGCAATTGCACCCTGTTGATTTTGATCACCCGGGCGTGCAGTTGGAAAAAAAAGAAAAAGCTGCGGTGTTGTTCAATGCATTGAAACAATTGCCGGAGAAACAACGAATTGCTTTTACGTTGCATAAACTGGAAGGACAGGGTTACCAGGAAATTGCAGAGATCATGCACACTACTTTGTATGCAGTGGAATCGTTGATGGGAAGGGCAAAAGCAAACCTGAAAAAAATACTGGATGACTATTACCATAAAAACCTGGCTGATCATTAAAAAAATTAGTTATGAATAATCAGGAACATATTGATAAAATGACGGAAGAAGCGCTGAACAGCGTGGACGGTGTTCAGCGGGCAACAGCAAAACCATATCTTTTCACAAGGCTAACCGCAAGAATGGAGCGGCCAACGGAGAGTGCATGGGAGAATGCGGGCAGGTTCATAGCCCGGCCGGTAGTGGTGGTGGCGGGGCTTTGCACGGTTATTGCCATCAATGCCCTGATCATCGTATTTAATAATAATAACACTTCTTCTTCAAATAATACAGTAGCAGAACAACAGGCAACGCCGGATGAATTCTCTAACACCGTTGCTACATTATATGACATTGAAAATAATAACGAACCATAATGAGTACATCATCAAAAACAAAGGCATTGGTAGCGGCAGTAGTGTTCTTATTGCTTACCAATATTGCTGTGTTGGTATTCTTTCTTTGTTGTAAGGGGCCCGGTAAAAAAGATTTCCATGGTGGCAGGGAAGCCATGATGAAAGAATTTTTACAAAAGGATGTAGGCTTTACAACACAACAAATAGCACAATACGATACACTGAGTAAACAGCACCGCGAAAACATAAAAGCGTCTTTCGATGAGATGCGGAATAATAAACAGGAGCAATTCAAAGAGCTGGGCCGGAATGGTTTCAGCGATTCGGCCGTAACAGTGGCAGCAAACAGGGCTTCGGAAATGCAAAAAACAATGGAAGTGAAAATGATCACACATTTTAAAGAGATACGGAAATTGTGCACCCCGGAACAACAACCCAAATTCGATTCCCTCTTTTATAAAATATGGAACAAAAAGGATGATAAAAGAAAAAAGCCGGGAGAATAAAAAAATACCGCCGGTTTTTTCCGGAATGATCGTCTAATAATTATAACCAAAAATCTAAATTAAAAACAACAATGAAAAAACAATTTGTATTGATGGTAGCAGCTGTATTGATCGGCGCCACTTCATTAAAAGCACAGGGTGGTTTTCAGCGCCGCACGGTAGAGGAAAGAGTTGCAATGGTCCATCAAAAACTGGACAGTGCATTCAAGCTGGAAGCAGCAAAGCAGGCAAAGGTTGATTCCGTTTTTGCTAATTATTACAGAACGGCAGATAAGGCCCGCGAAGACATGATGGCTTCCGGTAATCCTGATCGTGATGCAATGCGTGCAAAGATGACGGAGATGGCAGGAGACCGGGATGATAAACTGAAGGGGATATTAACTGAAGATCAGATGAAAACGTGGAAAGATAGTATTGAACCTTCTATGAGGCCACAGAGAGGCAACAGGCCCCCGGGACAATAATCAATTTTTTTTATATAAGGGTGTTTTTTGGTTGAGTTAATCGCCCTGTTACGTGGTTGTAGCAGGGCATTTTTTATTAGGCTGCACTCCAAGACCTTTGTGGCTGCTTAATAAAAAAGCACTCCCGGAAAACCGGGAGCGCTATGCACCAAACCCTGTATAACCAACAGTATTTTATTATACAAATCCTTTCCAACGTAAAAATCCTGCACTGCCTAACATTACGGCACTTATCAACAGTATTCCTGCAGGGAAATTATTTGTTTCTCTTTCCATTTCTTCTTTTACCTGTGGTATTAAATTGGCGTACTGTGCATCGGCTACATCTTCCTCATCATTTTTAGCTGACGCATCTTCCTGCCAGGTATCAATATTTTTCCCGGTAAGGCTGGTTAATTCCAGCAGTTCATTCCGCCTTCTTCTTTTAAGATCCTGCAAATATTTTTTTCCTGCATCACAGGTAAAATTGCCCGTAGCGGGATGCGTGATGATATATCTTGCCTGGAAGGTCTCGGTATTGGGCGTTACCTGGAACATCAGGTCCTGCGCAAAACTATTACGGTTATAACGGAAATGCAATCTTGTAAAATGCACATTCTTGCTTCCATTGTCGGGCGCTGTGTTATCTACGTCACTGTAATCGTTCCAGTCCTTATCCTTTAACCACCAAACACCACTCTGCACAAGGTCTTGCTCAGAAGGTGCGGTTGCGATACAGGGATCGCAGTGATAATAACTGGCAGGACTTACGTCCCATGCATATTCCAGGAAGCCAACGCTCTTATCCTCGTTGTTCCATTGTTTGTCGAAAAGGTTACCGTAAAAAGCGCTGAAATTCTTTTGAACGAATAAGGGAACATTCTTACCCGTAGGGATATTTACGTTACGGTAATTGGTACACTCGATCCTACCCTTACGCGTAAACGCATATACGATCAGGTCCTGGTCGCCATCCGCATTGGCCATTCCCAAACGGATGGCCAGCATGAATTTTGGAGAATTGAAACTGATCTGTAAAGGGCGTAAAAAATTACCAGGTAATTTTTTCTTTTCTGCCTCATTTACCTTTACCACAAAAAATTTGAGATTGCTTTTTATATAAGGATTCAATACCTCTTCGGCTCCTTCCGGAATTTTATATCCATTTGTGGTGAGCCATTCTTTAAGCCCACCGCTTTCTTTAGCGCTTAATATTAAAATATCATATTCGCCTACCAGGTATTTTGCTTCGATCTTTACGCCAAGATCTTTTTTATAACCATTACCCCGCACAACCGATTCACTTAAAGCGCTTTTTGCAGTTGCCGCATACATCTTGTCTTCTTCAAAAGATGCTTCACACGGATTCTGGTCCCAATACTCTACCAGTCTTGGTGCAGAGTAATCATTCAATCGTTGAAAAATGGACTGGTCTACCACATGGATATCATCTTTCCTTAGTACAACCGGTACCGGTACTACCATCGCAAAATCTTTTGTATCTCCTTTATAATCATTGTACATGGTAATAACGGTTTTGTTACCATCCCTCACCAGTATCACCTGCGAGGTTTTATTTTTCAATGTGCCATCTGCCTTGCTTACATAAAAACCACAAAAGGAATACAACAGCGGGGACAGGGCAATAAGCGACCCGATAATTAACAGTTTTGATTTCATATTTTATTTTTTTTGAGTTGAAGATCACATTACGGCATGCGTATACACGGATCGCAAAAAACTACTTTCTTTAGGGGTGAGTTGTTTGGAGGGCTTCCAGTCGAATGTTTTTGCCTTGAATAATTTATCCAATAAAGGAACCAATGGCTGGGCAAATACCAGCACCCATATGGGCGCACCATTCATAAATTTGAACGTGGTCAAATAAAATGCAACTGCAGCCACTCCCATGGACCAGATGATCCTTGCAACAGTATGATTGGGCGTTGTTTTAGGATCAGTGATCATGAAGAAAGAAAAAAGTAGCAGGCTACCGGTGCTGATGGATTGTACAAAAAAATCCATTGGCCAGCCCTGGTAAATGATTTGTCTTGTGAAGAGCAATGCTGCAAATGTTCCCAGGAAGGCAAGGCTTACATCCAGTTTCTGCACCTTTGTGGTTACAATAAAACCTAAACACAGAACAGTGAACAGGATGACGATATTGCTTCCCCACTGTCCCGGGCTTATCCATGCATCACCCGTAAAAAATAATGTTGCTACAATACCTAATGCCGATGGGTTGAAAATGTGTTTACCATTGATGCGAATGATATATTTAGAAGCAATTGAAATTACAGCGGCCAATGCAGCGATGTACCAATGATTTGTTTTTAGTAAAAGCGATAATCCAAATGAACTGATCAATACAGATGGAATACTCGTTTGTAATTTCTTCCACCAACTCACTGAAAATAATTTTGTGATATCTTTATTGAAGATAACGCTGCATAAGAATTGTGTTGTAAGGCTGATACCGAAATAGGTTCCATACATCCACCACTCTGCATTCCAGTGTAAATAAAAAATACCATAGGCAAGAAAAACAGATTGAAAGATGATCTGAAAATAACGGGCATCTTTAAATAAGTTAAACTGCATACAGCGGGTTTTACACTAAGATGCAACCACAGAATACTTTGCATAAAATAAATTATAATGAAATGTTAATGAAAAAAATCACGTATCTTATAATAAAAAAAAATAAATAAAAATGAAGTTTCAATTAAACAGGTCAATAGAAATATTAGAAAGAACACCCACGGTTTTAAAAGAATTGATGCAAGGCTTGAATGATGAATGGATAATGAATAACGAAGGCCCCGATACATTTTCCCCTTATGATGTGATCGGGCATTTGATACATGGAGAAAAAACAGACTGGACGGAAAGGGCAAAAATGATCCTTGAATCCGAGAGCACAAAAACATTTGTACCATGGAACAGGTTTGCACAGTATGAAGAAAGTAAAGGAAGGTCATTGCAGCAATTACTGGAAGAATTTGCAGTAATAAGAAAAGAGAATATGACCTGGTTCAAAGGAGTACAATTAACTGAAGCCGACCTGGACAAAAAAGGGTTGCATCCAAAATTGGGAGAAGTTACTTTACGAAACCTGCTGAGTACCTGGGTTGTACACGACCTCACGCATATTGCACAGATAACAAGGGTAATGGCAAAACAGTATAAGGAAGAGATGGGGCCATGGCCCGAGTTTTTCAGGATACTGAATTTTTAGTTCACTAAATATTTTGCTGCAGCGGTTAACACTAAAATAAAAACGCTCCTATTTGGCAGGAACGTTTTTATTCTTATGAGACATTATTTATTTTTTCCTTGTCATATTGATCTCCATCACTTTCATTTCTTTTCCTGTTTTTGGATCGGGGCCATATAGTTCCATCTTTTGCGTATCGGCATCTACGACCCTAAATACTTCCCTCTCGGTACATTCCTTACCCGGCCTGCACATATCAGGCATTGTTCCTGTTAATGTAAGGGTCTTTGTCGCTTCATCCCAGGGGCCCTTCATGATCATTATGCCGGTTCCCATATTGTCGATCCATGAAGAAATAAATTGTTTTGATGCATTATCATAACCGGTAGTGCTCATGCCTTCATAAGGCATGCCCATCATATTGCCGGAGTGTTTAGTGCTTTGATAGCGGCCTCCCAGGATCATTGTGTTTACAGCCGTACCTATTAATTTTTGTGGCGGGGCACCTTCATGGTCCCACATGGTCATATCTGCATTCCAGGTACCATTCCAGGAAGCCATCATTTCATGCATTTTACCGGGAGTGCCATAATCCATCATGGCCTTCATCATGGTAGCAGAATCAACAGGAACCCAGGCCCCTTCTTTTTTCACTTCGGTAGTAGCGGTAGAATCCTTTTTGTTGTTGGAATCGCTGCCTGAACTATTGCAGGCAAAAAGCAACACTGTTGCTGAGCATAGCATGAGCGTAATTCTTTTCATAATGATTTTTTTTACAAAGTAGAAAATGATTTTTGATTTTGCAAGTGAAAATGATGAATGGTTTTATGGCGCTTTTAATGCGTTACCGATCCGTTCCGCAAGCTCGTCATAGCCCGTGTACCCCATTGCCAGCAAATGAAATTTTGTTTCATTTAACTGCATCAGCACAGTTGGAAAACCAGTGGCCTGTAATTGTTTACAGAGGCCAAACTCGTAATAGGCCCGTTCTTTGTATTCTTCACTCTTCAGTTTGGTATAAAAGGCTTCGTGCCGGATGTTATATTTTTCAAGCAGGTGACGATAGGCTTCATCATCATCCAGGTCGCGGCCTTCATAATTCAGTGCGTATTGCAGGTCGCAGGCAAATTCAACCTGCCTTTCGGGATAATAATCTTTAAAAATGCAAAGAGCGATCGCCGGCTTTTCAGAATTCATCTGCCAGTCACTCTGTTCGGGATTATTGATATGCCATAAAAAATCTTCACCGAATTTTATACCGGTCATCTCTTCTACTCTTTTATAAGCAGTTTTTATATAGGGAGCGATCTTTTCAATGGGCTGCACCTGTTCACCAATGATCATGCCTCCGCTTAACACTTCAAGATCAAATTTATCTTTATATTCTTCAGCGATCCTTTTTATAACAGGACTAAAGCCATAGCACCAGCCACAATATGCATCGTAACAGTAAAAGATAGTTGGTTTCATAAATAATCGGATCAATGTGCAACCAGCCAGTTTTCCCCAACACCGATCTCTGCATCGGTAGGAACACCATTGGGCAAAGCCAATGCAGTTTGCATGCAGTCCAGTATCACGGGTTTTATCTTTTCGATCTCATCTTTGTGTGCATCAAAGACCAATTCATCATGAACCTGTAATAACATCTTTGATTTGAAATTGCGTTTAGTAAATTCCTTGTGGATCTTTATCATCGCCAGCTTTATCATGTCTGCAGCAGATCCCTGTATGGGAGAATTGATGGCATTACGTTCTGCAAAACCACGCACGGTAAAGTTGGCAGAGTTGATATCCTTTAACCAGCGCTTGCGGCCCATCAGCGTTTCTACATAACCGTTCTCTTTGGCAAAGTTGATGGTATCATCCATGTATTTTTGGATATTGGGAAATTGCTTTTTGTAATTTTCAATGATCTCTTTTGCTTCAGCCCTTGGAATACCCAGGTTTTCTGCGAGGCCAAAAGCACCTTGTCCGTAAATGATACCGAAGTTCACGCTCTTGGCTTTATAACGCATTTCCTTGGTAACGTCTTTTTCAGCCACGTTGAAAACCTTTGCGGCGGTGGCATTGTGGATGTCTTTCCCGGTTTTAAAGGCCTCACACATATTTTTATCACCACTAATGGCTGCTACGATCCTTAATTCTATCTGTGAATAATCCGCAGAGACCAATACGTGTTTTGAATCCCTTGGAATGAAAGCTTTGCGTATCTCCCTTCCCCGCTCGGTGCGGATGGGAATGTTTTGCAGGTTAGGGTTATTACTACTCAACCTACCGGTAACGGCTACTGCCTGTGCATAACTGGTATGCACCCTCCCTGTCTTTTTATTGATCATCAGGGGCAATGCATCTACATAAGTAGATTTTAATTTTGTGTATTCCCGGAATGCCAGTATATCATCCACAATTTTATTCTGGCTGGCAAGTTTAAGCAAAACATCTTCTCCTGTGGCATACTGGCCTGTTTTGGTTTTCTTTGCCTTAGGATCGATCTGCATTTTATCAAATAATACTTCTCCCAATTGTTTCGGTGAAGCCAAATTAAAACGCACACCAGCCTGTTTATAAACACTTTCTTCTGCCAGCTTCGCTTCTCTTTCCAGTTCTTTGCTGTAATCATTTAAAAAGCCCTCATCAATCCTTATCCCTTCAAATTCCATGGCAGTCAATACTTTCACCAATGGGTTTTCCACTTCATAAAAAACTTTCCCTACTTCCTTTTGCTTTAGCTGGGGTAAAAAAACATTTTTTAATTGTAAGGTGATATCCGCATCTTCTGCAGCATAGTCTTTTATTTTTTCAGGTTCCACATCCCGCATGGTTCCCTGCCCCTTCCCTTTTTTGCCGATCAGTTCTTCAATATGTACGGGTTCATAACCAAGGTATTTTAAACTTAGTGCGTCCATACTTCTTTTACCATCAGGTTCAATTACATAGTGGGCCAGCATGGTATCAAAGATATTTCCCTTTAATTCGAAGCCATACCATTTCAGCATCAGCATATCATATTTGATATTTTGTCCGATCCATGTTTTGGATTCATCATTGAATAGGGCTTCAAAAAGTTTGAGACGTTTGACCGTTTCTTTTTGATCGGCCGGACAAGGAATATAATATCCTTCGCCGGGCTTGATGGAAAAACTTAACCCAACAAGTTCGGCATCATTGGCATCAATGCCGGTGGTTTCGGTATCAAAGCAAATTTCTTTCATTGCTTTAAGGGCTGAAATAAGCTCATTAATCGCTTTTACAGAATCAACCAATACATAATTGTGTGGAGTGTTGTTGATGTTCTTATCTGCTACAGATAAGGTTTCGTTTGAACCGCTGTCGGGGTCCGTGACCGCCGACAGGGTTTGCGGGGCTTCAATGATATTTCCAAACAGGTCCATTTGCGGGGAAGCTTTCTTCTCTCCCTTAACTGCCGGCTCGGAGCTAACGCTTCCTGACTCAACTACTATATCTTCTCCCAATAATCTTTTTCCCAGTGTTTTAAATTCCAGTTCCTCAAAAATTTCTTTCAGCGCTTCCTTATTCATTTCTTTGATCCTGAAATTCTCTTCATGGAACTCTGTAGGCACATTGATGATGATGGTAGCGAGTTTCTTACTCATGATCGCATCTTCTTTTCCTGCCCTTACCTTTTCCCCAAGCGCACCTTTTATTTTATCTGCATTGGCCAATACATTTTCCAGTGTATCATATTCTGCCAGTAGTTTGGCCGCCGTTTTTTCCCCAACGCCTTTTATGCCTGGAATATTATCAACCGCATCCCCCATCAATCCAAGGATATCAATTACCTGGCTTACATTTTTAATTCCCCATTTTTCACAAACTTCTTTTGGCCCCAATATTTCAAAATTACCGCCCTGGTAAGGTGGTTTATAGATCTTGATATTTTCTGAAACCAATTGCCCGTAATCCTTATCAGGCGTAACCATCAACACTTCATAACCCGCTTTCTCGGCCTGCTTTGCCAATGCTCCAATTACATCATCTGCTTCATACCCGTCTATTGCTATTACAGGAATATTCAATCCTTCTATGATCCTTTTGATGTCGGGGACTGCAGATAAAATATCTTCAGGAGTTTCCTGCCGGTTGGCTTTGTAGTCGGCAAAATCAGTATGGCGTTCTGTTGGCGCATGGGTATCAAAACACACGGCCATATGCGTGGGGTTTTGATTTTTTATCAGTTCAATGATGGTATTGGTAAAACCAAACTGTGCATTGGTATTCCTTCCCTTGCTGGTAATGCGCGGGTTGCGGATAAGTGCATAGTAAGCACGAAATACCAATGCAAAAGCATCCAATAAAAATAATTTTTTTTGCATGGCATAAAAGTAAAACAAATCTAACCGCCAATCAAGATTGAAATAAAACAAAGAAGGCCGCCCTGGATGGAACGACCTTCATGATCATATTAATTAAAATAAACCGTATACGTATAGTTTATAGCATTGTAATGTTTAATTCGTCTGTTGTAGTGTTGGCATTATCCTGAAGATCCACCCTTCTGTTTGTGATCTCCCTGATATTCCAATTGGTATTTAATTTTGTTAAGGAAGGATCTTTTGCGCCAAGGTTAATGGTGATGCGGTTCGAAATATTGTCTTCTGCCCAGTTGCCATTAATGTCAACACCATTCCTGCTGGCTTTTACAATGCCTGATGCATTGAAGGTAAAAGTATATCCTGCAAAATCGTTTGTCTGGTCCTTATTCGCATCCCGGTAAAGGTTTACTTTCCAGGCGCCCTTTGTTACAATGGGTGTTGCAGACCTGGCGCTGGTATAATTTTCTACACTGGTGCAGGCTGCGAAGTACATTATTACGGAGAACTTGATGGCAAATAGGAGTAGTGGTTTTTTCATCAGGGTCAGGATTTTGGGTTCTTGTAGATATATAACTACAAAACAATAGAATTATTGCCCCAAAAGACTGAAAAAAGGCCAGGATCAGAACCTGGTCTCCAGGTAAACGGGTAACATGGCCCTCCAGGTTGGCCAGTCGTGCTTCCATTCCTCACCCCAAACGTCCAGTTCATAATTGATGCCTTTGCTATAAAGCACACCTGCAAAGGCTTTGGAGGCATTAGGGTCTTCGTAAGCGCCGCTACCTGTAAGTATATGTACATGTTGGCTTTGCCGGATCAGCTCTAAAGTAGTATGGTCTGTGAGATTGGGAATATAGTGCATGGGCGAATTAAAATACACCTGGTCATCGTAATACCCTTTGGTGTATTCTGTGAGATCATATACCCCGCTCATGGCGATCACGCCGTTGATAAGATCGGGGCGTTTTAAGAAAAGGTTCATGCTATGCAAAGCGCCAAAAGATGCACCGCAGGTAATAATGGGCGTTTCTGCAGAAGTGCTGTTCTTTATGAACGGGATCACTTCATTATAAACATATTCGTTGAATTGGTTCTGACGAATGGCTTTATGGGCGCCAGCCATTTCATTATTGAGCCAGCTTTCATTATTGATGCTGTTGATAGAAAACACTTTTACTTTGCCGCTGCTGATATAAGGTTCTAATATTTCCATCATCTGGAAACGCTCATATTCCAGGTAATCAGCTGCTGCTGTAGGTACAAATAATAATGCAAAGCCATAATCGCCATAAGAAACGATGGGCATTTCTTTCTGTAAGGCGGGGCTAAACCAAGATGTGAGTTCTTTTTTCATAATGCGGCAAAACTAAATGATAAATTCTCAATATTCAATTTTCAATTATTCCAGCACTCCTTCCTTGATCTCTGTCCACAATTCCCTGTAACAGGCTGCGGCATAACTGCTGTTAGCAAATTCCATGATGGGTGCTTTGTGTATGCCCATTTTTTCTACGTCACTTAAATAAGGCACATAATTCTGGAAAAAACGTTTGTCTTTATACAATTCATTCATGATCTCGTTGTGCATGGTCTTACGCAGGTCTGTCATGGTAAAAAAGCACATCATCTTACTGATATCGAGATCCTTTTCCTTAAAATAATCTTTCACCATGTAATAAGTGCGGATGGATAAAGTTGTAGGGATCACCGGCATCAATACAATATCGGCGGCATTAAATATATTCTCGCTCAATGCACTAAAGCCGGGCGGGCAATCAATAAAAATAAAATCATATTCTTTATCCAGTTGTTTAAGCACCGTTTTCAAACGGTTCTTATTGCCTTTCATTTCTTCGAGCATGATATCAGTGCTCTTGCTTGAGTTATCTGCAGGGATCACATCAAGCAATTCAAAATCGGTGGAGAGGATCCCGTTTTCAAGATGAGCATCTTTGGTGATCAGTTTTTTAATGCCCGGGTGTGTTTTTGGTTTCGCTTTATAATAAAAAGAAGAGGAGCCCTGGGGGTCAATATCCCAAAGCAGGGTCTTAAAACCATCTGCTGCAGCGAGGTAAGCGAAATTAACACAACTGGCTGTTTTGCCAACACCACCTTTAAGGTTGTAAAGCGCAATCGTAGTCATAGCTGTATATTTTTTATTAAAAGAAGGGCAAGTAAGATAGGGAATTATTTTTTCATCCCGGCTAACTCTTTCTGTAGCCTGAACATCTCATCCCTCATCTTTGCCGCCTCCATAAAATCAAGGTCTTTGGCGGCTTTATCCATTTGTTTTTTGATCCTGGCAACGGCTTTTTCCAGTTGAGGAATGGTCTTATATATTTCCTGGTCTTCGGCAGCTACTGTTACCAGTTCACCATCGGGGGCGATGGAATAAGGGTTAGAAGGGTCATAGCCCTTAACATCTAACACAGAACCCTGTGCCATGATCTGTTCCGTACTTTTGATAATGGTAGTAGGCGTAATATGATGTTTGATATTAAATTCCACCTGTTTTTCACGGCGACGGCTGGTTTCATCAATGGTCTTTTGCATGCTATCGGTGATCTTGTCGGCATAAAAGATAACCAGTCCATCCACATTCCGGGCGGCCCTACCGGCTGTTTGTGTCAAACTTTTTTCATTGCGCAAAAAACCTTCCTTATCGGCATCGAGGATGGCTACCAGTGAAACTTCAGGAAGATCTAAACCTTCTCTTAGCAAATTAACACCTACCAACACATCAATAACGCCAAGGCGTAGTTGCCGAAGGATCTCCATTCTTTCCAGCGTGTGTACCTCACTGTGAATATATTTACTTTTTATGTTGATGCGCTGCAGGTATTTGTCCATTTCCTCGGCCATGCGTTTGGTCAATGTGGTAACCAATACCCTGTCGCCCTTAGTGATTCTTTTATCGATTTCATCGAGCAGGTCATCGATCTGGTTAACAGAAGGGCGAATCTCGATCGGGGGATCCAGTAAGCCTGTTGGCCGTACTACCTGCTCTACTACTATTCCTCCGCATTTTTCCAATTCATAATTACCGGGCGTCGCCGAAACAAAAACTGTTTGGTTCAGCATGGATTCAAACTCATGAAAATTCAACGGGCGGTTATCCAGCGCCGAGGGTAAACGAAAACCATAATCTACCAATACTAATTTCCTGCTCCGGTCGCCGCCATACATGCCGCTTACCTGGGGAATGGTTTGATGGCTTTCATCAATGATGCATAAAAAATCTTTTGGAAAATAATCGAGTAAACAAAAGGGCCTTGTACCGGGTTTACGCCGGTCGAAAAAACGGGAGTAGTTCTCAATGCCATTGCAATAACCCAGTTCCCTGATCATTTCCAGGTCATAATTAACGCGTTCGCTGATACGCTGTGCTTCAATATATTTTCCTGAATTTTTAAAATACAGGTCCTGGGCTACAGATTCACCCTGTATCTCGTGCACCACTTGTTGCAACATGTCTTTGGGGGCCACATATAAATTCGCCGGGAATACAGCGGCATTGTCAACACTGCTGATACGCTTTCCACTGCTAAGTTCCAGCGTTTCAATAGTTTCTATTTCATCACCAAAAAAAGTAATGCGGTAACCAAAATCAACATAAGGGAGATTGATATCAACGGTATCTCCTTTTACGCGAAATGTTCCTCTTGTAAAATCCCCTTCACTGCGGTTATACAATGAATTCACCAATGCGTGTAAAAATCCCTGGCGCGAAATCACCTGTCCTTTTTGAATGCGGATGATCCCGTTCTCATAATCCACCGGGTTACCCATACCATAGATACAACTCACGCTGGCTACGATGATGATATCCCTTCTGCCGCTTAATAATTGTGCCGTTGCCTGCAGGCGTAATTTATCCAGCTCATCATTGATACTAAGGTCTTTTTCGATATAGGTATTACTGACAGGCATATACGCTTCGGGCTGGTAATAATCATAATAGGAAACAAAATACCCTACAGCGTTATCCGGAAAGAACTGCTTGAATTCGCCATACAACTGTGCTACCAGTGTCTTGTTATGCGTGAGCACCAATGTTGGTTGCTGCACATTTTGAATCACATTGGCCATGGTAAAGGTCTTGCCACTACCGGTAACGCCTAACAGCGTCTGGTATTTTTCCCCATTTAATACCCCTTCCGTCAGTTGGCGGATTGCATCCGGCTGGTCACCGGCGGGGGAATATGGGGCATGCAATTGAAATGACACGTGTTGATGAATTAGGCGTATTTAAACAGGACAGCAAATCTACCAAGAATTATTGTATGTAAAGGCTGCTTACCTGAACATTGCAGGGTGTTGCTTATCAAAATCAGTGGCGTCCTGGAAAGCTTTGGCAGCAGCCAGTAAATTGGCCTCATCATATAGTTTTCCGATTAATGTGATGCTGGTAGGCAGATTATTCTTATTGAAGCCTGTAGGAAAACAAACAGCGGGGTAACCGGTAAGATTGGTGATCGCCGACTGGTTTCCAGCGTATGTAGGGCAAATAAAGAAGTCGTACTGGCTGATCACTTCATTTACTTTTTGCATGAGCAGGTAACGGTGGCGGTAAGCATTAATATATTCTACCGCAGGAATAAATCTTGCCGTACGGAATTGATTGGGCCAATCACCCTTGCCCTGCTTTGTCATTTCATCTGCCAGGTGTGAGCGGGTGAATTCATCAAACTGTGCCGAACACTCTGCACCAATAATGATACCCATGATATCAAAATTGTAAATGGTTGAATCCGGAAAATCGACAGGGACAAGTGTTGCCCCCAGTTTCCTGTATACATCCAGCACCTTTAATTCATTTCCCAGTGTATCTCCTTTTTCAAAATACTGTTTTGCGTAAGCGATCTTTAATTTTGAAAGATCGGCCTTGCCGGTATAGTTAAAAGGCATATTCACTGCGCATTGATCCTTTCCATCTGTTCCATGCAGGTAATTGAATACAATGGCGGCATCTGCAGCACTTCTGCAAATAGGACCTACCTTATCAAGACTATAACTCAATGCCATGGCACCGGTCCTGCTGATGCTTCCAAATGTAGGCCTGAGACCTGTTGCACCGCAGGTATGAGAAGGAGAAATGATGGAACCCCAGGTCTCTGTTCCTATAGCGAAGGGAACAAGACCCGCAACAGTAGCCGCGGTGGAGCCGGCAGATGAGCCGCTGGAGCCTCTTTTTAAATTCCAGGGATTCCTGGTCCTGCCGCCATACCAGTAATCGCCCATGGCCAAAGCACCCAAAGTGAATTTTGCGATGAGCACAGCACCGGCCTCTTTTAATTTCGTATAAACGTATGCGTTATCATCTATCCGTTGCTCTTTAAAAGGCGCAGCACCCCAGGTCGTTTTTGTTCCTTTAACTGCAAAGAGGTCTTTCAAACCATAAGGAATCCCGTGTAGCGGACCACGATATTTACCGGCAGCAATTTCCTTATCTGCCTGCATGGCTTCTGTCATCGCAATATCTTCTGTAAGAGAAATGACGCAATGCAACGTATCACCGAATTTTTTTAAGCGGTCAATAAAGAATTTTGTGAGCTCAACAGAACTGATCTTTTTGTTTTTAATGAGCGATGCCAGTTGAATAACGGAATAAAATGCCAATTCATTTTTATTTACCGGTACTGAAACATTGGATGGAATATCCCATTCAACAGGATCCTGCTTCATATTGAATTTCATCCCAGGCAGCAACGGACTCTGCCAGGTACTTAAGGGAACATTGTTCCCAAGTTTATATTGCCTCATTTTATTATACTCTTTCATATTCCCTTTCACATCATCAAATAAAGAATCTCTTTCGGCAGGGTTGAACTGCAGTCCGATAATGCGTTCTGCAGCCGGGATATCTTTGATAGTAAGTGTGTCCTGTGAATAGGCCGCAAAACGTAGGCATATAAGGAATGATAGAAAAAGATATTTCATTTAAATTTTTTTAATAGAAAAAACTATAAAATAAAGAATGATGTGCTTTCATTTTATAAATACCGCTTTGTCATTGTGATATTGCTCAGCCTTTGCAATGAGTTCGGGCGGCGCCGTAGAAAATGGCTTGCAATGTGGGTAAACTTCTTTTAAGAATTCTATATAAGCATCTGTATACATGCACCTTCTCGCTTTACGTTCATTGGAAAAGGACTCGTGTACAAAAACATCATCCCATTGCATAGCAAAATACCGGTTAAAAATATCCTCTCTTACTTTAAAATATCCGGGATAACATTCTTTGCAATATTTAATATTACGTTTCGTCATTTCCATTCCTCCCAAACTCACCCAACGTTCATCATAAGGTGCAAAAGAAGTGTGCGCATCTATCCAATCATGTACCAGTTCCAGTAATCTTCCCCAGCGGTCAATGATGGCCTGGTATTTATTGATGGCCGGTTGAAACGCCGAATCTATTCTGAACCGTTCCATCGAAAACACAATGCTATCGGGCACACCAAATACAGCAACAGCAGCCATTTCATCATATTTTGCCAGGATCTCCCTGTTTCTTTTTTCATACACGGGCAGGATCAATTCTGCCGCCCAGTGGATATCCTTTTCCAAAGCCTCGCGGCTTATTATGGATCCTTCCATGGCTTTGTCCAAACCCTTTTCTATCAACAAACGCAAAAATGTGGGATAGTTGATACCGGACCTGCCCAGGTCGATCACATTTTGTATCGAGGCCTGTAATCTTTCTTTATCAGGATGATTATTCAATTGCACTAAACTATTTTCATAACCCGATAATGTTTGTTGTAATAATTTATCATCATCATAAGTGCCGGATGAAGTGTATTTTTTTTGCCCTTCTTCTGCAAGCACGGCTCCGTAAGCCGTACTGAAATCAGTGAATAAACCTTCTGTGGCCATTTTTGCACTGAATGCACCGAGGTCGTTCATTTCCAATGCAAGCGCTTCCATCCGGCTCATTGCTGCTGCCATTTTATCAAATGCCTCGCCACTCATTTTTTTGTCTTTGCACTCCTGCAACATATTGCGGAAAGTGCCCAGCATTGCGTCTGTATATGTTTTTTCAATAGGCATATCAGGCAGGTTTATATTTTTTGTGCAATGCTATTTTCTTTTCCAGTTCAATATCGTTTATGGGAATGAGCCTGCGGTGGCGCTCTTCCTGTAACAGGTCATAATTCAATGTCCAGCCCGGTTGCCAGTTCCTTGCTTCGGGCAATTGTGTTTCCTGCCATAACTTTTTTCCACTCTCCATTGCATCCTGTGCATATCCTTCGCTTTCTTTTTTCCATTCTTCGGGTATGCTTGCCTGTTGGTATACCTCAATATTTTCCATCGCTACGAAATCGCTGTAAAAAAAACTTACTAATTGATCCACCGTAATTTCAATGCTGTTTTTTTGATGCACCCTGTTCACCATTTCCACGAGTTCCATATCGGACCTCATCTCCTCGATTTTTTCGAGTACCGCAGCAGGCCCCTTTGCGCGGATAAACTCTTTACAGTCTTCATAAACTTGTTTGCGGAATATTTCCTGGTCTTTCACCAATGCAATGGCATTTTGCACCGTTAGTGCACGGAATTGATCCGCTTTGTTTTGCAGGTCTTCCATGCTGCTGCAGGAGGCAACCAATTCATAGATCGCTTTTTCTGATTCATAAGAATGCGGATAGGTATTGCTGTTCTCCCATCGTTTCATGCGGGCCTTATAGTAAAGAATATAATCGTTAAACAGGGTGTCCATTGCTGTGCAGGTTAAGTAAATGCTAATATAAAAACTCGGCTATGAAGTTATTAATTAAATCTCAGGAAGCGTCTTCCCGTTAGCACGCTAAAAGCAGCTAAATGACAACCTTATATTAATTTACATTTAACGTTGCCATCCGGGTGATTTAACGTACCTTTGCGCCTCGAAAAATTGGGTTGAAAGGTTAATAGGCAGAAAAGTTAATAAGTATAACTTGCTTTATATCAACCAGCCAGCTCATCAACAAAGTAAAAATGAATATAAGGAACATCGCCATTATCGCTCACGTTGATCATGGTAAAACAACACTGGTAGACAAGATCCTGCACAGCACCAATATCTTCCGGGATAACCAGGAAACGGGTGAATTGATCATGGATAATAATGACCTTGAAAGGGAAAGGGGCATCACCATTTTCAGCAAGAACGTATCAGTAACGTATAAAGACGTAAAAATAAATGTCATCGATACCCCGGGCCATAGTGATTTCGGCGGTGAGGTAGAACGCGTTTTAAAAATGGCCGATGGTGTTTTGCTGTTGGTAGATGCTTTTGAAGGCCCCATGCCTCAAACGCGTTTTGTTTTGCAAAAAGCATTACGGTTAGGGTTACACCCAATTGTGGTGATCAATAAGGTTGATAAGCCCAATTGCCGCCCCGATGAAGTACATGATGCCGTATTTGAATTATTTTTCAACCTTGATGCTACAGAAGAGCAGCTTGATTTCCCAACTATTTACGGCAGCAGCAAACAGGGGTGGATGAATACTTCTTTAACAGAGACAGATAATATTTTCCCTTTGCTTGATGCAATTCTCGAATTTGTACCTGAGCCAAAAGTAAATGAAGGCACTACACAAATGCAGATCACTTCGCTGGATTATTCTTCTTTTTTGGGAAGGATCGCAGTAGGTAAAGTTGCACGTGGTACAGTGAAAGAGGGCCAGCAGATCGCATTGGTACAGGCAGGGGGTGCGATAAAAAAATTAAAAATAAAAGAATTATATACGTTTGAGGCGCTTGGTAAAAAGAAAGCTGCAGAAGTAAGCGCCGGTGATATCTGCGCATTGGTTGGTCTCGACGAATTCAATATCGGCGATACCGTATGTGATATAGAATTCCCGGAAGCATTACCACTGATAAGCGTAGACGAACCTACGATGAGCATGTTATTCAGCATTAACAATTCGCCCTTTTTTGGTAAAGACGGAAAATTTGTTACTTCACGCCACCTGCGCGACAGGCTGATGAAAGAGACAGAAAAAAATCTTGCATTAAAGGTAGAAGATACAGATGGAGCGGATAGCTTCCAGGTATTTGGCCGCGGTATCCTGCACCTTGGTATCCTGATCGAGACAATGCGTCGCGAAGGATATGAATTAACTGTTGGACAACCAACCGTTATCATAAAAGAAATTGATGGTAAGAAATGTGAGCCTTTTGAAAACTTAGTGGTGGATGTACCACAGGAATTCAGTGGTAAGGTAATTGACCTGGTAACACAACGCAAAGGTGAAATGCTGATCATGGAAAGCAAGGGAGAAATGCAGCACCTTGAATTTGATATCCCTTCACGCGGTTTGATAGGATTAAGAAGCAATATGCTTACCAATACTGCCGGAGAAGCTGTAATGGCGCATCGGTTCACGGATTATCGTCCATGGAAAGGGCCGATACCCGGAAGGAATAACGGGGTATTACTTTCCAAGAATACAGAAAAAACGACCGGTTATTCTATTGATAAATTACAGGACAGGGGAACATTTTTTGTTGACCCGGGTGAAGAGGTTTATGCAGGGCAGATCATCGCAGAGCACATCAAGCCGGGCGACCTTATCGTGAATGCAACTGAACCAAAAAAATTAACCAACCACCGTGCAAGCGGAAGTGATGATGCCAGCCGCATTGCTCCTAAAACATTGATGACACTGGAAGAATGCATGGAATACATACAGCAGGACGAGTGTATAGAGGTAACGCCTAAGAATATCCGTATGCGCAAAGTGATATTGAATGAGGATGACAGGAAACGCGTACAGAAATCAATGACGGCAGAAGCTGTATAAAAAGAGCAGTAATGATAGTGTCCCCCGTTAAAGAACGGGGGATTTTTTTATTCCCTCCTCCCGCTATTTAAATAATCTTATTTTTATACTCCTTGTACAATTAAAGAAATGGAATCACCGGCACCTTGTAAAGTTTGTAGTAACACCACTAATAACCGGTTGCATGAAATAAAAGAAATGCAATTAGGTTTAAGGGAGATGTTTACTTACATGGAATGCGGTAATTGCGGCTGCATGCAGTTGATGGATATCCCTGCCAACATGGGAAAGTATTATCCAAACGAAGGATATTATTCCTTTAACCTTGGATTGGACCTGCGGCAAAAACCCGACACACTCCGGAAACTAAAAGCGTCCTATCTTATTTATGGAAAAAATAAATTGGCCGGAAACCTTTTGTCCATTGGCTACAAAGCGCCCGACTATTATTCCTGGATAAAAAATGCGGGGGTGCAATATGATGACGCGATACTGGATGTTGGCACGGGCAATGGAAGTTTGTTATTAAGCCTTTTCAGGATTGGGTTCACTAACCTTACCGGCATTGATCCATTCATTGATGCAGATCAGCAATACGGGAGTATAAATATTTATAAGAAAAGTATTTTTGAAACAAAAGGCCAGTACGATTATATCATGTTGCATCATGCTTTTGAACACATGGATGAACCCGGGAAAGTTTTGCAGCAATTATTCAAACTGCTCAGGAAAGGGAAGTATCTTTTAATAAGAACGCCTGTCATGGGCATGTATAGTTGGAAAAAATACGGGGTGAACTGGATGGATCTTGATGCGCCAAGACATATCATCATTCATTCCCTTAAAAGCATGCAATTCCTTGCAACGCAAGCCGGCTTTGAGTTGCGCCAAACAATATTTGATGGTAATTACATGAGCCTCATTGGCAGCGACCAGTATGCAAAAAATATCGCATGGCCTGATGCGAACTCGTACATAAAGGATAAGGCCGCATCGGGGTACACTAAAAAAGATATAGAAACATTTAAGGCGATCAATGCGCAAAACAATAAAATGCAGCAAGCCGACCAGGCAGCCTTTTATTTATATAAACCCTGAGTAATTTTTTTATAGCAGCGCTGCATCAATACTTTTGACCAGGGTGTTTGTTTAAGGATGATCGCCGGAATTTTTTTCTGATAATTTATGATCGCTTCAATTCTTTCCGGCATGGGGCCATGATAACCCAGTGCTTTGATGTCACTGGTATTTTTGATATGATATCTCTTAAGCATGTTCCAGACAAGATGAAAAACATATTGGTTGGTTAAAGCAAGGTCGCTTTTATATTTAGCCAGCATGGTAAAATATTCGGGTATCTCCACCAGCTTGTTTTTATAGTATTTATTGGATTCCTGCCCGGGCGCTTTACCGATATTTACCAGTTTTTCAGGAATATAATGAAAACCATTATGCGCGTTGATATACCGGATATAATAATCAACATCCAGTATCCAATTAAAAGCAGGATCGTACTTCAACGCAGGGTCTCTTTTATGCATCACCACGCTGGGATGCCCGATCACGTTCAAATAGAAAAGGCTGAAAACAGAATCTTCCAGCCATTTTTTTCTTTCGCTGCTAAGTGAATGGTCTTCTGTTTTATTGGTCTCCAGCTCTACCTGTGTACTGGCACAAAAGATAAAATCTTTCCCGGATCCTAAAGCAGCATCAGCAAATTGCTGCAATGCATCAGCGGTAGCGAACCAATCATCATCATGTATAACCTTTACCCACGGGGCTTTTGCACGTTGCATTGTTTTGTTGCAATTTTCGGTAGCTGATAAAGCGGGGATATTTTTTTCATAAGAAATGGGCAACAGGTGATGGTAAGAACTTGTAAGTTCCTTTACAGTATCATCGGGGCTATTATCACAAATGATGATTTCAAAATTCCGGAAGGTTTGCATTTGAATGGAATCCAATAATTTTTTCAAAAGATCCGCTCTTTTGTAGGTTGGTATGCATATTGAAATAAAAGGGCTCTCCATTATTAACGTACTCATAATTTACTTGCCCTTAAAAATAAACATTAGTTTTATCTTTAAATAAATAATACAGGCCAATCATGTTTTCTGTTATCATTCCCACCTGGAATAATTTAGCATATATAAAACTTTGCGTAGAAAGCATTCGAAAGAACTCCGTGTTACCCTGCCAGGTAATTTTACATATCAATGATGGGAGTGATGGAACATTAGAGTGGGCAAAAGAGCAAAATATTCCCTTTTCATACACGAGTTCAAACGTGGGTATCTGCATAGCGGTGAATATGGCCGGCGCGCTAGCTACCGGTGACCATATGATCTATATGAATGACGACATGTACTGCTGCCCCGGTTGGGACCAATATCTTGCAGATGAAATAAAGAGCATTGGAACAGATAATTTCATGCTTTCTGCTACCATGATAGAGCCCAATGATACGGGTAATGGTGCTGTTATCTTTGCCGATTTTGGAAAAACAACCGAGGCGTTTGATGAAATGGCACTTCTGAAAGCCTTGCCCACACTGCATAAGGAGGACTGGAGTGGCGCTACCTGGCCGCCGGTGGTGATCGCAAAAAAATACTGGCATATCATTGGCGGCTTTAGTATGGAGTTTAGCCCCGGTATGGGCAGCGATGACGATCTTTCCATGAAAATGTGGCAGGCAGGCTGCCGGTATTTTAAAGGAATAGGGAAAAGCATGGTGTACCATTTCCAGACAAAATCAACTACCCGTATCCGTAAGAATGATGGCAGAAAACAATTTGTATTGAAATGGAATATGACCTCTTCTACGTTTAATAAGTTTTACCTGCATAAGGGACAGCCTTTTACAGGGCCGCTTACAGAACCCACTCCTGCTATTATGAAAAAAGATAAATTTAAGATCTGGTTCAAGAAGAAATTTATTTATTAATAATTTTTAGCGACTAACGCTTATCGATACTTTATTATGAAAGGATTGAAAATACTAAATAAATATTTCGACAAGATTTTTGTGGTAACACTGCACAGGTCGGCAGACAGGCATGAAAAAATAAATAAACATTTTGAAGGTGTTGATTTTGAATATTTCTATGGAGCAGATAAAATGAACCTTACCATGGAGGAGTTGATACGAACAAATGTTTATGACCCAGAGAAGGCAAAAAAAATGCATCGTAACAATAAAGAAATGTTCCTTGGCCAGGTAGCTTGTTCCTTATCTCACAAACAATTATATAAACACATTTTAGATAAAGGCTATGAAAAAGTGTTGATCATGGAAGACGATTTTGTGCCTGCCATTACGGATGAAACAATACTCCATGCTATCATAAAAGAATTACCGGCAAACTGGGAGCTGGTTTACTGGGGTTATTACCATAATGAAAAGGTAAGCCCGAAAATGAGACTTGCACAATTTTATTACTACCTGATGGGGGGATTAAGAATCATTAAATGGACACCGAAACAGGTATCTAATATCTACCCAAAAAAATATACCGCACATCTAAAAAAAGCCGGATTCCATAATACTACGCATGCTTATGCAGTATCAAAACCTATTTTACAAAAATTGATTCAACTGCAAACACCCGTTGCTTTTTGTGCAGATACTTTGTTGACCGAACTGGTGCTAACGGGGAATACCAAAGCTTTTATTACCATACCCAAAGTATTTGACCAGGAAATATTTACCGAAGGGGGAAGTAAAGTATCCTATATATCGTCTTAATGTAACGGGTAAACGCAGAATAGAACAAGGGGGTGGGAAACGCTTAGAATTTAGCATTCTCGATCTGCCTCTTCAATCTTCCTGCTATTGTGGAATCTGTTTTCTCCAATCGCTCATACATCTTAAGCGCATTCTCTTTGTCCTTCAGTTCAATGTAGATCAGCCCACTATACAACACCGGCAGGGGGTTTGCCGATCGCGACATATTTTTCCTGAATTGCTCCAGGCCTTCTGCAAATTTTTTTGAAGCGCGAATAGCATGGCCCAGTTCGCCATACCCCGACTTATAATCATTATCCAGGTCAAGCGCTTTTGCAGCATACAATATCGCACTATCATATTGTTTTTCTGTATTATAGCACCAGGCGATATTACACCATGTTTCCTTTTTTGTACTGTCAATTCTGAGAGCGGTGGAATAATAACTGATGGCCTTATCAAACTCGGCTTTTATATTCCGGTAAATGTCTCCAAGGGCAATATAGGCGAATACCTGTTGCGGGTTTATTGCTAAAGCCTTGTTATAATATAGTACAGCGGTATCGGCCATGCTTTGCTTTAAACAGATCTCGCCCATTTGAAGATAGGCGGAATCATATCTTTTATACAATTCAGCTGCTTTCTTAAAGGACCGGATCGCTTCGGGATACATTGCCTTTTCCCTGAATGTAACCCCTTCCCTGTAAGCAATAAGCGCATTTTTTGGTGGCTGGGCATTTGCCGGCAACATCATCAAAAAACCCGTTATAATTATCAAAACCAGTCTAAGCATTGTTGAATAAATTTTATGTAAAGTAAAAATATCCTGGGTTTTTCAGCAAATTGATTCGGTAAAATCTGTTAAACAAACCGCATCACTGATCTTTTCTGCCTTAACTTTGCAGTGTAAATGAAAAAATTCCTGTCAATAGCACTCCTTGTTTTTTTTACCTGTCTTTACTGTTCTACTGTAGTTGCACAATGTTCCGTATGTTCTAAAACCGCATTGCAATTGGGCGAAAAACCTGCACAGGGGTTAAACCAGGGCATTCTTTACCTCATGTTCACCCCCTTTCTCATTGTTGGTTTTATCGGGTATCGTTGGTGGAGAAGCAATAAGAGATTTGAAGAAGGGCAACAAACAGGTAACAGTTAACAGGTTCCCTTTCTTTCCATTAAGAATAATTTTTTATGAACCGGTATAGGTTAAAGTCATTTCCTGCCGCTGCTATCTTTTGTTTCAACTCGCTTTTATCTATTGTATTCATTCTCTTTTGCTGGATAAGATAAAAAGCCTTCTCTGCCAGTAACCAGGAACGTTTTTCCGAATTCTTTTCCATTTTTAAGTTGGTAATGATGGCTTGCAATAATTCATCGATACCTGTTTTTTGTGATGCAATGGTTTTTATAACGGGAACGGGTAGGGTATGATTGTGAAAGGCGGGCGCCAGCATCAAACGTAAATTATTTACAAAAAGGTCGGCATCGGGCCGGTCGGCTTTATTTACTACAAATACATCTGCAATTTCCATTAATCCCGCTTTCATGGTCTGTACCTCATCTCCCGCTTCGGGCACCACTACCACCACGGTAGTATCGGCAAGCCCGGCGATCTCAACTTCGCTTTGCCCTACACCAACGGTTTCAATGATAACATGATCAAAAGGCGCTGATCTTACCAGGTCACTGATCTCGATGATCTTTGGATGTAATCCGCCCAATGAACCCCTGGTTGCCAGGGAGCGGATAAATACATTGGGATTGTTGTACCATTCGCTCATGCGTATACGGTCGCCAAGCAATGCACCAAGGTTAAATGGGGAAGAAGGGTCAACACATAGTACCGCTACTGTTTTTCCCGCCGAGACCAATAAAGCGATCAAAGCGTCCACCAGTGTACTTTTGCCGGCTCCGGGCGGGCCGGTGATCCCAATAACGGGTGTAGTTGAGGAGGGTAATTGCTGCAACAACTCTTCATAACCCGGCACTTCATTTTCTACCAATGAAATACAGCGTGCCAGTGTTTTACTATTACCCTGCCTGATCTCATTTAATTGTTGCTGCCACATAAAACAAAGTTGCCCTGAAAAAAATGATCTTCCAAAAAATTGTTTCTTTGCAGGATGGATATCTCTGTTGTTATCATAACCAGGAATGAAGCGCACATCATTGGTACAACTTTAAAAAGCCTGCAAGGGCTTACGGATGATATCATAATTGTTGATAGTGGCAGCACCGATGATACGATCGCCATATGCAGGAAATTTAATGCTACTATTCTTGAACCGGGCTGGAATGGCTACGGCCCCAATAAAAATAAAGGCATTGATGCGGCAAAGTACGACTGGATATTAAATTTAGATGCCGATGAAGCGATTGACCCTGAATTAAAGCGATCGATCGAACAACTGCAACTTCAAAATAAAAATGAAGTATTTGAAATGCAGTTCAGGAATTTTTTTATCAATAAGCGGATAAGGTATGGCGAATGGGGTTCGGATAAACATATAAGACTTTTTAACCGTACGGCTGTAAAATGGAATGAAGCGGCAGTACATGAGAATTTGACCATAGTATCATCAACCATTATTACAGAACTTAAGGGTTATATCCTGCATCACACCGTTCATTCATTGGCCGAGTATGAACAAAAAACCATTGCATATGCAAAACTGAATGCGCAAAAATATTTTGAACAGGGAAAGCGGCAGAACCTTTTCCGGCAATATGCATCACCCGTATTTTCTTTTATACAAAATTATTTTTTTCGCCTTGGTTTTTTAGATGGCAAAGAAGGTTTGCTGATAGCCCGGACCACTGCCAGGTATACTTTTTTAAAATATGCTTATCTTAAAGAATTGAATGCTGTCACAAAACCGCAATAGATCAATTGACCAACTTCATTCCCATATTCCCGCTAGGTATCGTGGTATATCCCGGCGAAGCGCTTAACCTGCATATCTTTGAGCCAAGGTATAAGCAACTCATCAATGAATGTTTTGAAGCTAAAAAGCCTTTTGGCATACCTACTGTCATCAATGATAAACTCTTTGAAATGGGAACACTGGTGCAAGTGGTGGAAATAAGTAAAGTATACGAAGATGGCCAAATGGATATAAAGACCGAGGGACTGAAAGTGTTTCGTATCCTTGAAATGATCAAAGACCTCCCCGAAAAATTATACAGCGGAGCAATCGTAAATTACCCCGAGAACCAGGAAAAAGGAAAGCGGTTATTGATGCCGGCGATCATTAAAGCCATCCGGGGATTGCATGATCTTTTAAAGGTCAACAAGGAATTTAAAAAACCGGAAGAAGAATTATGGAGCTATGACGTAGCACATCATGCCGGACTTTCTTTATCGGAAGAATATGAATTGCTGGAGCTGATGCATGAATTACAACGGCAGGAATATTTAAAACGCCATCTTGCAAAAGTATTGCCGGTGATGGCAGAAATGGAAACACTGAAGGAAAAAGTAAATTTGAACGGGCACTTTAAAAATTTGAGCGGGTTAAAGTAATTAAAATTTATTGTCAATAAATTAAGCAACGGGCATCCAAACAAATTAACAGTCAACAAAATGAAAACGATCTGCTTCGATTTTGGCAATACACGGTTAAAAGCCGCAATATTTGAAAACGATGTTTTCAGCGAAGAGGTCATTTTGCCCAATGATGAAATATTCACCATTGAAAAATTACTGGCTATTCACCAGCCCCAAAAAACGATCCTGTCTTCTGTCATCAATCATAACCCGGCTATTGAGAACCTGTTGTCAGCCCAAACAAAATTTCACAAGCTTTCTCATCTTACCCGGGCCAATTTTACCATCCCGGTTGGTAAACCAGAAACGGTTGGAGCCGACCGGCTTGCCCTTTGCGCAGCTGCGGTACATTTTTACCCCGGAAAAAATAACCTGGTCATAGGGATGGGGACCTGCATTACATATAATTTAATTAATCAATATGATCAATTTATAGGGGGCAGCATATCTCCGGGTATGGAAATGCGTTTTAAGGCCATGCAGGTTTTTACAGCAAAATTGCCATTGGTACAACCAGAATGGAATTTTCCCCTGATCGGGTATGATACTAAAACAAATTTGCAGAGTGGTGTGATCGCCGGAATTACCTATGAAATGGCCGGTTTCATTGATTCTTACGCCGCTAAGTATGATAACTTTAACGTGGTTTTAACCGGGGGGGATACCGCCTATTTTGCCGGTCAACTTAAAAAGAAGATATTTGCCGACTCTAATTTTTTATTTAAAGGCTTATATGCACTTAGCGAAACTAACAATGAATAAATATTTACCCGTACTTCTGGTGGCTTGTGGCTTGCAATTGGTGGCAAATGCCCAGGAAAATTCCCCTTATTCCCGTTATGGCCTGGGTGACATTACCCCTAATCGTAACGTATTGTCTAAAGGCATGGGTGGTATTGCCGCCGGGGTGGTAGATTATCAAAGTATCAATTTCACCAACCCTGCAACATTGGGAGCTATTTCCAATACCGTTTTTGATGTAGGTGCCGAAGTAGATACAAGGGCATTAAAAAGTACCAGTCCCGCAAAAAAATTCACATCAACCAATGCAATTTTTTCTTACCTGCAATTAGGCTTTCCGCTTACTTCCAAAAAAATGAAGAAAAATGATGTCAGCTGGGGAATGACCTTTGGCCTAAGGCCTGTTTCGAGGATAGATTATAATATTGAAAAAAGAGAGCGTTTATCCGGCATCGATAGTTTACAAACATTGTTTCAGGGCAGTGGTGGAGTAAACCAGGTGTTTTTAGGCACAGGATTCCAATTTAAAGAAGGTATTGGTAATAAGATCAGGAATTTTAATTTTGGCTTCAATTTTGGTTACGTATTTGGCACCAAGAACTACAGCACAAAACTTACTTTTATTAATGATACTGTTGATTATTACAGGTCAAACTCAGCTAATAACACGCATTTTGGCGGATTATTTTTGAACGCCGGTTTTCAATATGAGGTTAGTGTTAAAACGGGGATACTGCGTCTTGGCATCTATGGTAACATGCAACAAAGGCTCAATGCTAAGCAGGATATTGTTAGGGAAACATTTTCATATGATGCTAATGGCAACCCCTATCGGGTAGATAGCATCTATGAACAAAAAAATGTTGAAGGAACCATCGTGCTCCCTTCTACGGTTGGTACAGGGTTCACTTACCAGGACAGTCATTGGCTCTACGGCGCCGATTTTGAATTTACCAGTTGGGGTAATTATTCTTTTTATCGCCAATCCGATGATGTTCAAAATAGTTGGGTAGTAAGAGTGGGGGGACAATATTTTCCTGCAAAACTCAACACATCTGCAAAAAAATATTTCAGTTTTGTAAGATACCGGGCGGGTGCTTTTTATGGCCCCGATTATGTTAAGATAAATAACAGTCGTCCCAATTATGGAATTACCCTGGGAACCGGAATGCCATTGACCAATTTGCGCAGGTTAAGTTACACCGGTGAATACGTGGTACTGAACACAGCCGTAGAAATAGGCGGCAGGGGAGATAAAAGCACGAACTTACGTGAAACCACCATGCGGTTCAGTGTTGGAATATCTATGAACGCCAATTGGTTCCAGAAACGTAAATATGATTAATAAAATAACGTGCAGTTAATAAAAGGATATAAAAAAAGTATTGCAGCCTTTATTTCGGGCTGCATTTTTTTGTCTGCCTGTGAAAATAACACTGCGGTGGTTGACCAGCTCAACAGTAAACGGCTTGGCGTGGAAGAGGCAAAAAATGTTGATATTAATTATACATTGGGAGGTAAGGCAAAAGCGAAACTGCTATCACCCCTGATGTACAGGGTACAGGATACCATACCATATGTTGAATTTCCTAAAAAACTACACGTTGATTTTTATAATGATTCAGCAGGGGTCGATAGCAGGCTGGATGCATTGTATGGCAAATATTATGAATCGCAAAGCAAAGTGTTTTTAAAAGACAGTGTAAAAGTGGTTAATGTGTTGGGCGACACTTTATATTGTGATGAACTGTGGTGGGACCGTAGCAAAAAAGACCATGAATTTTATACAGATAAACCGGTGCGTATCCGCCGTAAAATGCAGATCATTGATGGAGTAGGCATGGATGCCAGGCAGGATTTTAAGGAGTGGCATATAATCATTCCCAAAGGATTCATAAAAGTCCCTTCATCGCAATTTCCTGCTAATTAGGCAGACACTGAACAACCCGGCTTTCATTTTGTTATCTTAACTTCGGACACTCAACTAAAAAAATATTTATGGAATATCGTCGCCTTGGCAGGTCTGGTTTGCAAGTAAGTGTACTTTCCTTTGGCAGTTGGGTTAGCTTCAGTAAACAGATCAATGATAAAGCTGCAGATGAACTAATGGGCGTTGCCTATGATAATGGCATTAATTTTTTTGATAACGCTGAAGTATATGCGCTAGGTGAAAGTGAAAAGATGATGGGCCGGGTACTGAAAAAGAAAAACTGGGACCGCAGTTCGTATACCGTTTCATCCAAGGCATTCTGGGGCTGGCGCGGAAAAGAAAATAAACCCAATCAAACGGGGTGTAACCGTAAACATTTAATGGAAGCCTGCAACGAAGCATTGCAACGGTTACAGGTAGATTACCTGGATATGTATTTTTGTCACCGGCCCGATAAGAACACACCCGTTGAAGAAACGGTATGGGCCATGAATCACCTTATCCAGCAGGGAAAAGTATTGTATTGGGGAACAAGTGAATGGAGTGGCGTGGAAATAATGGAAGCGCATAAAGTAGCGCAGCAATATCACCTAATCGGCCCAACGATGGAACAACCGCAATACAATTTGTTTGAAAGAAGTAAAATGGAAAATGAATTCCTGCAATTGTTCAAAACGGTGGGGATGGGAACAACCATCTGGAGCCCGCTGGCATCGGGACTCTTAAGCGGCAAGTATAATGATGGCATACCAAAGGACAGCCGTTTTGCACTGACCGGTTTTGATTGGTTGAAAGAAAGATGGGTTGTTGGGGATAAGCTGAAGCAGGTAAAAAAGCTGAGCGAACTGGCCGCTAAACTGGATGTTACTACCGCTGCATTAAGTATTGCCTGGTGCATAAAAAATCCAAATGTAAGCACCGCCATCATGGGTGCTACAAAAAAAAGACAATTGCTGGATAATTTAAAAGCATTGGAAGTGGTTGCAAAACTTACACCTGATGTGATGGAGAAAATAGAAGCCATCGTGAAATCAAAACCAAGATTGCCCGAATTTTAGTATGAATAAAATAACAGTTTACGGAATACCCAATTGTGACACTATCAAAAAAACATTGGATTGGTTAAGAAAAAACAAGATCAGCTTTGAGTTTCATGATTATAAAAGATCGGGGATCAGCAAAATAAAGCTGGCCGGGTGGTGTAAAAAAACCGGGTATGAAATTATTTTAAATAAAAAAAGTACTACCTGGAGAGGATTGCCACTTACTGAACAGGAAAAAATAACCAACCAGGCAGCAGCCATACAGCTGATGACGGAAAACACCAGTATCATCAAGCGGCCCGTGATTGAATATGAAGATAAATTGCTGGTAGGGTTTAATGAAACAGTTTATAAAAAGGCTTTGAATAAATAATGTATCAACTTTAAAAACAACCCGGACCTTTAGAGTGTGAAGCCCCTGTAGGGGTTTGGGACAATCAATTAAAAATGAAACGTAACGCAACAGCAGTTTGGAATGGCACAGGAAAAGAAGGAACAGGCCATCTCACCACCCAAAGTACTACATTGAATAAAACGCAATACTCTTTCAACTCCCGCTTTGCGGATGGAGTAGGTACTAATCCCGAAGAGTTGGTAGCAGCCGCACACGCCGGATGTTTTACCATGAAACTGAGTTTTGTTTTAAACGCAGCAGGTTTTATTGCAGAGGAGATCCAGACAAAATGTGATATTACCCTGGCGGATGGTGCTATAACAGAATCACACTTAAGTGTAAACGCAAAAGTACCGGGGATCAATAAAGAGCAATTTGATGCAGCAGTATCCGATGCAAAAGCCAATTGCCCCATTTCAAAATTATTCAACACCAATATCACGCACGAAGCAGTATTGGTTTAAATGAATGAATAGCCGCGGGCTTAAGCCCGCGG
>JANYIM010000246.1 GCA_025362055.1 Bacteroidota bacterium | reverse complement strand
CCGGTGGTTGTTCCCTTTTTTATGCCTCACCAAATCATCTCCGCCAACTGGCGGAGATGATTGCCTTAGTTTTTGATCTATTAAATTTCGTTTAATAAATGCTTCATATATGTGCTGTTAATTTTTCTAAGAGATGCTATTAAAGAGTAATCTGCTTTTACTGATCTTATTTTTTCTTTTTTGCTTGTCCAAAAAAGAAACAAAAAAAGACTCCCAGGAAAGATTACTGCTCTCCCGCATATGGCGGGACTGGGTTTGTTCCTTGATGTAGCTTTTGCACTACTGTAAACTCAAATTCAGTTCCCTGATCTTTGGACCCTGTCATTTTGTTAGAGCGTTTAATAGAACGTGCGTTGAATGCTTTCTTATTTTCTGAACGCATTCTCCGCTTCGGCCGGTTAATTTATTAGTGGGAAAATGAGGTATAAGGCAATATCCAATTGGAATGCCGGAATGGCTGCCATTGTACAGCACCAAGGTCAACCGTGGTATCAATAAGGAGTTGCGGTGGATATTTATTGAGGCTTACTGAATCTATTGCATACACTTTTACATTCGGGTATCCCTTATCGTTATATTCTTTCTTAAGCCTTTGCGCATATTGCCAGGCGATATCGGGGCAGATGGCTATCCAGGTCACGTGTGAAGCGATGAATTTTTCAGCAGGGTTGATACGCCATGTTTTTTGAGAAACGGTATCAACAACTTTAAAATGGATCTTCCCCGTTTTTCCCCTTAACATCATTTTCCAGCTCATCCGGTATCCTTCTTCGGTCCAGAATACATTACCCGGGAAGAACCAGGAACGCATGGGCAATATCAACTGAAAAATAAAGTAGATACCCAGCACATACAGGAGTAGCTGCTTTTTAAATGTTCTTTGAATATTTTTATCAATATCAACCGCTACCACCCGTTTATTTTTAAAAAGCCTGTGACGGATAAACTCACCGTCTAAAAAAAAGACGCCCATTGCAATGGATAAATAAGGGAAGATGCCGATACGGAAAGTATAGGAGTTAAATAAATGAAACCCGCAATAGAACAGAAACGCAAAGCGCCGTGTTTTTTTCCATAGTAGCAATGGAACAATAAAGAGATCGAAAAACAATCCCCCATAACAGATCAGTAACTGAAAGGGCCTGCTGGCATAGAAGGGGCCAACAAAGCGGTGCGTGGTTAAACGTGCAAACTGGAGCGCTATGAATTTTCCTGAAAGCCAGTCACCGGATAGTTTACTGATACCTGCATAAAAATAAACGACCGCGATCTGTAAAATGAAAACAACGATGACCCATTGTGCACATGAATGTTTTTCGGTGACCGCATTCCGTTTAACATCAATTGAAACATACCTGTTGGCAGGCATGATACTCATCAGTGAACATAAAAGCAGTACCAGGTAATAATGATTATTATAATTGGATTTTTGCATAAGGTAGATGCCCGCCCATAAAATAGTAAAACCGATCATGCTGAAACGGTACCAGGCTCCCAGCATGACCATCAATGCAAATAATGCCATCAGTGCAAAGTAGTAATACATACCCGGGCCCGGCAGCGGTTGTAAAAATTCGAACCCGATATAAGAGAATGTGAAAGGTGGCTGGATGAAATTCTCATAAAGATCACCCGATACAATAAAATCGAGGCAGTGATAGCAAAGGATCAATCCAAATAATATCCTGAACAGGACCAATGGACTGTTATCAACCGGGTAAAACAGTTTTTTGGCAAGATTGAACCGGAAGGGTTTGATACCAGTTGAAGATCGCATAGCGGTTTGAAAAGGGGTTTGCTGCTTCTTTATAAAAGTAACGCATTGTCCCATTAAACAATTCAAGCGTAGCAGGATATTTCATAAAGTGTTTCAATGTTTTGCCTTTTTATGGAGCAAATCATTTAAAGGGAAAAATATAGAATAGCCTTACTTGAACAGGAACGTTATTGTACTCCTGCAAGGGGGGTAGAGTTACTAACCTACCTTAATAAATAACAATTTGCCAAATCACTTATTTTAACGAAATTTGAAGCACTCCTATGTGATGAGAAAAAGTAGCTTGAAAGCCGGGGGATAAATAATATAATTTTTTTGATAATAATCTGTAAATCAACGATGTGCAGGAAATTTTCAAAACCCATACTAACCCCAACAAATGAGTAGACAATTAAGCAAAAATGCAGTTCCCCAAATATCCCGTTTCATTTACACCAGTATTGTTGTCATTTTAACTGGAATTGCGTTCTCCTCGTGCAAGACAACAAAAAATGTGAACTCCTATTATTTCAAAAACCTGCCAAGAGATACCAGTTTTAATTCCGCTGCAAAAAGAAGTGTAGAGACAAAGATCCGAAAAACCGATCTTTTATCAATTGGGATCAGTAGCCTGAACCGGGAAGAAGACGCCGTTTATAATGCGCCTGCTGCAGGAAGCACAACCAGTTCTACCAGCTCTGCGCCTACAAGCGGGTATCTTGTTGATATGAATGGAAATATTCAGCTGCATAAATTAGGAGTGGTGCATGTTGAAGGAATGACACGCCGGGAATTAAAAGACAAGATCCAGAAAGACCTGCAACCATATTTAAAAGACGCGGTAATTACTATACGTTATCTCAATCACCGTGTAACAGTTTTGGGTGAAGTTAATAAGTCGCAGGTGATACAGATGCCCGAAGAACAAATGTCGCTTTTTGAAGTATTGGGAAATAGCGGGGATGTTACGCAGTTTGCCCGAAGGGATAATATCCTTATCATCAGGGAAACGCCTACCGGTAAACAACTTAAACGGATCAACCTCGAGAATCAGTCGGTCTTTACCTCGGAATGGTATTATATGCAGCCGGATGATGTGGTATATGTAGAACCCAATGATAAAAAACTGACTGAAGAGAATAGGAGCAAAAGGCAGCAAACTATTTCCCTGGCCTTGTCTGGTTTATCCGTAGCGCTTATAATACTTAACAGGATATTTCCTTAAACGACCTATTATCCATTATGACCGAACAGCAATTTTTTAAGGAGCGCGCCGATTCCAATATACTGGTCCAGGTACTGCAGCGGTATCTCCCTTTTTGGCCCTTGTTTGTGATCACTACCGGTATTAGTTTAGCAATATCCTGGTTTTACCTGCGATCACAAACACGCATCTACGAGGCTTCTGCCAAGGTTTTATTAAAAGATCCTCAAAAGAATGGTGGCGACAGTAAGGTATTGGATGCAATGAATATTTTCAGTGAAAAGAAGATCGTGGAGAATGAGGTGATTGTATTGCGGTCTTCTTCCATTATGGAAGAAGTGGTACGTTCCTTAGATCTTTACGCCCAGGAATATAATGAAGGCAACGTAAGGACAGAAGAATTATACAAAGAAAATTCACCCATATCGTTCATAGCTATTGATAAAACAACGATTAGTGGAGGAGGGAAATATTATTTTTCAATTGACTGGCGGAGAAAAAATATCGGCATCAATAACAAGTACATTCATTTTGATTCAACTGTAAGTATCGGCAATACGAGTTACCAGATAGTGGCCAATCCTGATTATCCGCACAATTTAGCAGGAAAGAATTATTATGTGGTCTTTAATTCCTGTTCCGGTGCAGCCGGAACCATTCTTGGTGGCCTGAATGCCAGTCCTACTTCCAGCACATCTACTGTCATCGAAATGCGGCTTGAGACCACCGTTCCGCAAAAAGGTATCGACATATTGAATAAATTATTCGAAGTATACAATGACGATGCGGTAGCCGATAAGAACCAGATCGCTGCAAAAACACTTAATTTTATTGAGAACCGCCTTCATATTGTGATCGGGCAGTTAGATTCAGTGGAAAAGAAGGTGGAAGTCTTTAAAACAAAGGAAGGGGTATATAATTTAGGTGACCAGGCTTCGCTGTACCTGAATAATGTACAGGGGCTTGATAAACGAAACAGTGAAGTAGATATCCAGTTATCTGTATTGAATGATGTACAGAATTATGTCAACAATAAAGGAAAGCGGCCCGGAACAGTTCCTTCGCAATTACTGATCAGCGATCCTACTCTGGCAGGGTTATTACAAAAATTATATGAATCGGAATTCCAGTTGGATAAAGTTGAAGCGGTCAACGGTGAAAAAAGTGATCCCGTGATACTTGCAACTGATGCAGTGAACAGGATCAAAGGTGATATCCGGGAAAACCTTTCCACGATCAGGAGTAATTTAAACGCCGTAAAGAATAATGTAAATGCGGGCATTGCGTTGAATAATGGAATGCTTAGTTCCATACCACAAAAAGAAAAAGGGCTGCTGGAGATCAGCCGCCAGCAGGTGATCAAAAATAATATCTATACCTACCTGCTGCAAAAGCGGGAAGAAACCGCTTTGAATTCTGCCGGTACCACACCCGACCTGCGGGTGCTTGAAAGGGCTAATGCCTGGGGGCCCATTAAGCCGGTTCCGAAAAATATTTATATGGTTGGAATATTGATCGGTTTGATCATCGCAATATTATTTGTGTTGTTAAGGGAACAGTTTAACCGTAAGATATTATTCCGTTCAGAAATTGAAGAAAAAACAAAAGTTCCCGTATTGGCAGAGATCATCCAAACCGAATCGAAAGATACGATCGCCATATCTGAAGGTAAGCGAACCATCATTGCAGAGCAGTTCCGTTCCCTGCGAACGAACCTTGCTTTTATGGGCCTCAATGAAACACAAAAGACATTATTGGTGACCTCAAGTATTTCGGGTGAAGGAAAAAGTTTTATTGCATTGAACCTTGCGATGAGCATTACCCTCACCGGGAAAAAAGTAGCCCTGCTGGAGATGGATCTCCGTAAACCAAAACTGAGCAAATACCTGGGTATTAACAGGGACCCCGGTATCTCCAATTACCTCATCAACAAGACAACTATTGATGAGATCATTAAGACAACGCCCTATCCTAATTTATTCGTTGTTTCTGCGGGCCCCATACCACCTAATCCAACAGAGTTGATCGGGAGCTCGAAATTCATAGAAATGATGGACCTGCTAAAAAAACGGTTTGATTATGTGATCATCGATTCTGCTCCCATTGGGCCCGTTACCGATTCGCAGTTGCTGGGTGTTTTTGCAGAAACTACTGTGTATGTTGTACGCCATGGGCTTACCCCCAAAGTGTTTTTGCGCATGATCGATGACCTTTATCAACAAAAGAAATTTAACAATTTGTCCATTGTATTTAATGGATTGAAACGGAGGGGCTTCTCTTTCCTTAGTTACGGTTACGGCTATGCGGGATATGGATATGGCTATGGATATGGAAGTGATGGATACGGGTATTATACGAGTGATGAAAAAAAACCATCATGGAAGAACGGCTGGGGGATCGTAAGGAAGGTTAAGAATATGTTTGGGAAATAGCAATAGGCGATGTGCAGCTGTGCAAAAGGCCGTTCGGTTATAAATTGAACATCTCGTGAATTTTAAGGGGTGTCAATTAAGCGAAATGACCTTTCTCCAGGCGGTACAAAAACGAGCT
>JANYIM010000223.1 GCA_025362055.1 Bacteroidota bacterium | reverse complement strand
CCGGAGTGCAATCCGGACAACTACGCGTCCACGAGTCAAGGGATTTTTTGGAAGGGCCACGGTTGGTGCGGGTACGGAAGACCGTTACCAGGCATCTTTCAACGGGAATTACTTTAATAATAACAAGCAGATATCCCTGCTGGGCAACAGCAATAATACCAATGCCTCCTTATTCAACTTTGGCGCCGGAGGCAACAGGGGCGCTACCAGCATGATACGTACCGGCATGAGCGCCATGGCAGATATGGGCGGCATGGGTGGCATGCAGAGTATGATGCAGGGTGGTGCGGGGCAATTTGGTTTTGGCAATAACACAGGTATCTCCTCTACGAATTCTTTTGGTACCAATTACCGCGATCAATGGGGCAAAAGAGTAAGCGTATATGGCAGTTATTCTTACAGCCATAAAAATACCAGCCAGGTGCAAAATACTTCAGCACAAAGTTTTTACCAGACCAGTAGTTTCATCAATAACCAGGACCAGGATGCGCTTACGATCGGTGATTCGCACAGGGCTACTTTCAACATTGAATACCAGGTTGATTCTTTTAACTATTTAAAAGTAAGCCCTGCCTTTAGCTGGAACGGCAGCAATGCCAACAATAAGTCAGTGTTTGTGTATTCAAAGACCGACGGTACAAAAACCAGTGATGGCAACAACAGCAATTTAACAGATTCCAAAGCACCCAATGTAAGCGCAACCATCTTATACAATCATAAGTTCAGGAAACGCGGAAGGAATTTTTCTGCAAGTATTACACTAGGTAATTCTGAAAATAATTCCACGCAGGATGTCAGCGACCTGAGTTACCAGTACATTTCGCCGGGTGCAGGGCCAAGAAATATTTTCCAATATCTTGACCAGGAGAACAGGAATTACAATTATGGCGTACGATTCACTTACTCCGAGCCTTTGACAAAACACCGCAGCCTTGACCTCAGCTATTCCCATAACCTGAACTATGCAAGGAATGATAAGCAGACATTCAATGTAGATTCTGCAACAAAAGTTAAAACCATCAACAATATCTTAAGCAACGATTACGAAAATAATTTTTACAATAACCGCATGGGGGTCTCATTAAGAACCACCATGAAGAAATATAATTACACGTTGGGGATCAGTGTGCAACCGGTTGACCTGAAAGGAAATTCCATCACCAGGGATAGCGCTTACAAATCCATCAGCAGGATAAATATTTTTCCCATTGCCAGGATGACCTATAATTTCAGCAAGACAAAGGCCATCAATTTCAGTTATAGCGGCAATGCCACACAGCCCACCTTCACGCAACTACAGCCCGTACAGGATTTCAGCAACCAGCAAAATGTTACTACGGGCAACCCCGACCTGCGGCCTTCTATCAACCATACCCTTAATTTTTCCTTTAATAATTTCAATTTCATCAGTGGTAAAGTGTTGTTCACCAACCTCTCATTCAGCGCCATAAAGAACCAGATCGTTAATAAGTCGGCTAAACTGGGCAACAATGGTTCTTCCATTTCCATCCCCGAAAATGTAAATGGCTATTACAATGCAACAGGCTTCTACACTTTTTCCAAACCTTATAAGAACAGGAAATATGTAATTACCATTAATGGAAGCGCCAATTATAATCACAATATCAGTTTAACAGACAGTGTACTGTTAGCAGGGAATGTGTTAACGCAGAACCTGGACCTGAATAAAGTGATTGGCACCAACTGGATACTGAGCCAGGGTTTTACTTTTGAATTCAATTATAAAGAATGGCTTGAACTTGGAACGGGTGTTAGTTATAGTTTAAATGACAATAAATATAAAAGTGCGGAAGGAAAAGCCTTAACCTCTTTCCAGAATACTTCCAGCAATGCATGGACCTTCAGCAATAATATCAATATCGATATCACCAAAACACTGGTACTGAAATATGATCTCGACTATACCATTAATTCGGGACTGGCCACCAGCGTAAGTAAGAATCTTGCGATCATGAACGCCTCGCTTGAAAAGCAATTATTTAAAAAGAAGAACGGGGTTTTAAAACTGGCGGCTTATGACCTGTTTAAACAAAACAGTAATATCAGTCGCAGCGTAAGTGCCAATTCGATCACGGATACCAGGACCAACCGGCTTACCCGTTATTTCATGGCCAGTTTTACCTACCGTTTACAGAAATTCGTAGGTCAGCAGCCCCAGGGTGGTGGCATGCGGGGAATGGGCGGCCCGCCGATGAAGTTTTAACGTAAAAGAAAGGTTGATAAAATTAATTATTCAGGGGGCTTTTGCACCCCTTTTTTATTACCTTTGCCCCCCGAAAACCCCCTGAAGGGTAATAGCAAAAACAAGTATTATGAGTGGTGCATTAAAAGAGGTTCGTAACCGGATCAAGAGTGTTCAAAGTACACAGCAGATCACCAAGGCGATGAAGATGGTGAGTGCAGCAAAATTGCGCCGTGCACAGGATGCCATTACGCAGATGCGACCTTATGCAAAGAAATTATCGGAAATGCTGAGTAATATTGTCAGCAATAGCGAGGGAGATGTGAACATGGCGCTGGCTGCAGAAAGGCCGGTAGAAAAAGCAATGATCATTATTGTTACCAGCGACCGGGGTTTATGCGGCGGCTATAACAGCAACCTTATTAAATTGGCCAAACAGGTGATACAGGAAAAGTATCCTGCTCAAAATGCCAGGGGAAATGTGCAAATATTACCGATCGGTAAAAAGGGGTATGAATATTTTACAAAGAATGGTTTTAAAGTAATAGACCAGTACTGGGAGATTTTTCATGGCCTGAGTTTTGATAAGGTGCAGCCTGCAGCAAAATATGCCATGGATGCTTTTGCCAATAAAGAAATTGATGCAGTAGAATTGATCTACAGCGAATTTAAAAATGCTGCTACCCAGCGTTTTGCTGCTGAACAATTCCTGCCGGTACAAAAGGTAGAAAAAGCTGTAGGACAAAAAAATGCCGACTTTATTTTTGAACCCGGCAAAGACGTTCTGATCACAGAACTGATGCCAAAGATATTGAACACACAATTATTCAAAGCCACAT
>JANYIM010000190.1 GCA_025362055.1 Bacteroidota bacterium | reverse complement strand
TTCATTCTATTATTTTTATTTGACCAAGCTGATAATATTGTTTGGATAAAACATCAAACCCTTCTGCTTATCAATTTGCATTAACCAGCACATTGCACACATAAAATTCTGCATCGCTACCATTGCTGTATATGTTCAGTTCATCACCAAGGCCGTCTGTTCTCACGATCAGCAACCTTTCCCATTTGCAGGAAGCCTGGGAAATCGCCGACATATTAGTTCCGTCGCCATGGTTTAAAGCTGGGTTGCTGCAAGAAGTGGTGAAACGCGCTTTCCCTTTTATTACATACACCCAGCAGGTGTACACCTGTTTGCCCGATTTTTTTGGAAGGTTGTTCAGCACAGTTACCAATCCACCATCAGGCCTGGTGGTTTTGATATGCACCATTTTATCCATTTTTATATTCGGCGTGGCATTGTCATTGGTGGAAGGCCATGGAATGCAATTGCTGCCAAAAGGAAGTGTTTCGCTCACTATGCAAAGGTTAGATTTATCGGCTGCCACTCCGCCATTCAACCATACCCACCATCCTGTGGGCTGGCATGCATGGCTGCTGCCATCTACATAGGGTATACCCGAAGCATTTACGCCACTGCCCGGTAGGCCCGCATTCCAGCAATAGCCTTTGGGATTAGGAACAGTGGGATCAAGATTTTGAAAACCGGGATTGGGTGCTAAATTTTGGGCGTACAGTATATTAGAAAATAATACAACTACTATGACTAATATTATTTTAATTGGTTTCATTTTCTTTTTTTATTTTTTAGAATTGTAAATGATCAGTGCGTAATATTCCCTGATGTTTTTTCCCACATTTTTAAATAATCTTCCACGCTTTTAAATAATGGATTTAGCTGAACGGATGATAACCCTATATTTTTCAGGTCCTGTATCATATCCGGCACCAATCCAAAATGCGCCAGCCCGTCAAGATTATAATCCCAGTAACGGTTACCTGTAATGTATCTTCGCAATGGTTCGTTATTGGGTGTTTTGTTTATCCAATTATTATAACTTTTACCCACCCATGTATCAAAATCCGGTTTTACCTGGTTATATGCTTTTGTTATATCTGCTACGTGGTCGCGCCAAAATCCTGCAGGCAGTGTATTGTAGATATCTGTTACATTGTTTTTTAATAAAAACATGGCAGCTTCTTCATAGGGTCGTTCATCAAATAGGTCGCGCCCCTGGTCTAACTGGTTAAAATTAGTGGCGAAAAGCCCTTTGGCATAACCTCTTACCCTGCCTCTATGCTGGGGATCGGCACTTTCGGAAACCAAATTTTCATTTGTATAAGGATTGGCACCTGCATCCCATGCAGACAATGCTTTAAACACGTCCTCTTCCCATACAGGGATATCACCATCTTCAAATAAATGGTAGTGATAGCTCTTACTTGCCACATCATAATACACACCATTATGCTGCGCCATCCTTTCGGTAGTTCTTTGAGTTACCTTATACTGGTCACCGTTTTCTGATTTCAATGCCCATGCCGCATAAGCGCCAAACCTGGGACAAAGTGAATTTACCAGTGGCATGTCAGTAGCAAGTCCAACTGCATTGCCATTCATCTTGTCGAGGCTATATAAATACATTTGTGCAAATGTTCTGCTGCTGCCTGCACAATTATCATCAATGCTTCCATAAGCACCATGATAGGTTTGTTTGCGGTTAAGTGTGGTAAATACGCCAATGGTTCCGCCACTTTGCCGTATATGGCTGTAATTATCATCGCTTAATTCCATTTCATGAGAAAGGTTGCGGATATTGGTGGTACCGAAATTGCTGATGTTCTCTGAATTTCTGCTATAATTTGGTAAGGCGGTTCCCGGGTAATATTCCCCTGCCCAGCGGATGGGAGCATTTTTCCATTTAAATGCCAATCCCTCCGGATCAACATGAGATGCAATAACAGGGTAATTGTTTTTAGACGAAGCGATGGCAAATATTGCGTCTTTTGATTCATAACTACCATGTTCCTGATCGATAATAAAATGTTTATCCATTAACTTGGAAAAAAGCAGGTGGCCAATGGAAGTAAGCCCATCTGCATTTACCATGTTTATTTCGCTTTGTGGATCTTGTTTGTGTATCCGTGCAGCATAAGCAGGAAAAGTTGTAAAGAGACTGGTAAGCGCCCCGCCTGCAGAAAAATCTTCGAAAAGGGTAAATGCTGCACCACGATTAATACCCCCCTTTACATTTACATGATCGTAGGCGGCAATTTGCGCTAAATAAGTGAAGCCGTTAAAAACTGCAGTACCACCAAATGGCTTACTTAAATAATGCAGGGGGAGCACCTGGCGGATGCCATAATTATAATATTCGTTTAGTTTATTTTCCAGTAATGTTTCGGCATTGGCGTCAGTGATGGTTACCAAAGGATGGTCTTCACCGCGGTCGCCCCAAACACAATCCGGTGATTTGAAATTACCAAACACATCTGCTTCCACACCCAATACGACTGCCAGTTTCCCTTCTTTAATGATCCTTCTTGCTTCCTTCGGTGAAGTGGCGATCTCCATCCAATCGTGGTTCTGTCTTGCCATCTCTTTTACAACTGACAACGAACGGTACATTACCGTTTCATCGTCTATGGCTTCCCCGTTAGTACCGTGACCTAATGCCCTTGATGCTAAAAACATATTATT
Organism: Bacteroidota bacterium; assembly: GCA_025362055.1. Classification (GTDB taxonomy): domain Bacteria; phylum Bacteroidota; class Bacteroidia; order Chitinophagales; family Chitinophagaceae; genus Ferruginibacter. The sequence goes on along the minus strand of JANYIM010000190.1, from coordinate 18,086 downwards.
AACGGCAAGCGCGCACATTAACCTTAACCCTCCCTGCCATGCCCTTTTAATAAACGCTGCGTGGTACTTCTGGTGTATGCTGTTATCAAACCTGGGAAATTCAACCAGGTCGGGCCAGCCATTCATGCGATGCGGGCTAAAGTTGGCCGTTAGTGCATCGTTGTTGTTAGGGTCATTCCCGGCGATACTATGGTACTTTACGCATTTATCGCTAGCGTAACATTCGGACATTGGTTCAATAGCACTACCTATATATAATTTTTTTCCGAAGGCCTCGTCTGCGGCCGGGTGTGTATGGCTATCGAAAAATCCCCACACGGGTACATCGGCATCTGCCAGCAGATCAAGTCCGTCTTTTTTCAGGGCAATAAGGTCACTGAGTGTTTCGGTAAACAAAAAATCATCAGCATTGATATGCCCCCAGGAACTTGTTTTGTCGTCTACAATCCTGATACGGATGGTTTTATCGCGGTATTGATGATTGAGTTCCATATCCAGGTCAAAATAATAGCGATACAATTCCTCAGAATTTAATAAAGGAGTAATACGATTCACTTTTGTATATCCGTCATCCGTATCCCCAAACAAGCCATGTTTACCGGCGCCCCAAGCCGCTTCATAATCCGATTTTTTTACCTGTAATTCAACATACAATTTATTATAGTCGTTACCACCTCCCAATAAAAAACTAAGATACCTGCCGTTTACAGGAATAAATTTTGAAGTAAGCGTACCAGTAGCAGCATCCCCATTTCCTTTTTCATAAGTACCGATCCATCTGTTTCCTTTGATCCCGATCGGATAGGGTAACCCTTTCCAGTAATCGCCGCCAATTCCGCCATTGTTATATGCCATCTTAGTTAATACCCTGTCGGTGACCACCGTGTTCCCTTCCACAGGCTGGTTGCTGAATGCATTGCCTGATGCCACCCAATTACCCGCAAAAGAATTTTCAAAACCAAGATTGGCCTCGTCGATCAATTTCATTTTGATCATTACAGAGGCGTCCACATTAATTACCATGTTGGTAATTGCCGGGTCCTTTTTTGCAGTTACGGCATGGTTTATTTTTTCCTGGCCCTTTACTGAGGCAGCATAAAATAATATACCAAGGAAAAGGTGTTTTTTCATGTGTGATAATTTAATCCGGTAAACCGAATGATCAAAAAGATCGCCTGTTAAGTGAAAAAAAAATTACAGCTGAAATTTTCATGAGCCAAAAATATCATCACTAATATTGCTGTGCAATACCATAAAAGGGGGACAATTATTATGCGGGGAAAGATAAGGAAACAGCCGTGCCTTTGCCTGGTGCAGATTGCAGATCGAATTCCCCTTTCAACAGGTCGGCACGGAATCGCATATTTTTTAAGCCATTGCCATTATAAGCAGTAGTATTGGCAAATCCAATACCATCATCAGTTATAGAGAGATTGATCTTATTTTGTTGCCGGTTCAATTGAATATCAACTACTGCTGCCTGTGCATATTTTGCAGTGTTATTAACCGCTTCTTTAAAGAACAGGTATAAATTCTTTCTTTGTTCCATACTGAGTTTCTGTTGTATCAATCCGGCTTCTTCCTGCCAGTTTACTTTTACATTTTTAGCCCCCAAAATCTCATAAGCATACGAACGCATGCGCACAACCATCTTTTCAACACTATCATTCGCAGGATTGATACTCCATACGATATCACTCATCTTTTCGATCATTTCCCTGCTGCTGTCTTCGATCTTTGAAAGATAATCCTGTGTTTTTATGGTATCTGTTCCTGCTATTTTTTTTGCCACATTGCTGTAAATGGAAATAGAGCTTAAGGTAGCGCCTACCTCATCATGCAGGTCGCTGGAAATGGAACTGCGCATTCTTTCCAACCTAAGCAATTGCTGTACCCGGTAGCGATAAATCATGTAGAGGAACCCAGCTATCAATAAAATACAAAGCCCAATGAACCACCATGTTTTATAAAAAGGAGGATGCACGGTTATTTGCAATGAAGTAATGCTGCTGCTTTGCCCGCTACTTTCATTAACTGCTTTTACGTGGAAAGTATAATCACCGCCCGGTAAATTGGCGTATTTAACTGCAGGCACTGCCCCGGAAATGATCCAACCCTTATCATACCCATCTAACTTATAATAATATACAAATCCGCCGGTATTACTGAATAACGGTAACGAATAGCTGATATCCAGTTCATTATCATCATGGTAAACCTGTACCAGTGTTTGGTTGCCGGCAGTATCAACAACCGGGATGATCCTGTTAGCAGTCTGTATGGACGTTATCAAAACCGGCGGTAAGGCACCCGGCACAATATTAAAGGGATTAACATTCACTGCATCTACCCGGTTACTATAGGCGATGCGGATATTACCATTAACATTCAATAATAAACAACTACCGTCCTGTGCGCCCGTGTACCCGTTACGATAATCAAATACTTTATTCTTTTTTGTTGCCGGATCAAATGCAATAAAGAAAGAACGGTAATCAGCCCACACAACACCCTGTTTATCCACTACCACTTTATTGCTGGCACCATATGGCAATTTGTCATCCTCATTAAACAAATTGAAAGCAGACCTGCTGATATCAAATTGCAGCAATCCCTGGTAGGTGGTGATCCATAAATAATTATCGGGACCGGCAGCTATATCAAAGAAAGTATTTACAGCGGTAGTTAATTTGTGATTGTTTATTTTATCTGTAGTAAACTTTTTTTCAAATTTCCCGTTCTCAGAAAACTGGTACAACCCCTTCGCATACTCGATAGCATAAACCTTACCCCTGGCATCCTCCACAACAGCCGGAACAAAGTTCAGGTCTATCTTATTCGCATTATCATTATACTGATTATACCATTGCACCTGTTGTGTTTGCAGATCATAACGGCAAAGCCCCTCTCCTTTGGTACCGATCCATATTGCTCCGTGACTGTCTTTAAATAAACAGATCTTTGTACCGTTGCAATTACAGTTCCCGTCTTTAAAATAAGCACTGATATCCTTTACAGTTCCTGATAAAGGATCCCATTGATATACGGTGTTGCCATTGGCAAGCCATACAACATTATCACTTAACTGCAGTAAAGCATTGATACCTGTTTCCTTCAGCGGCAGTGGTTTTACTTTGATCTCCCTGCTCTTTTCATTATAGATAAATATGGAATTGGAATTGGAACAACCGATAAAATATTCGGCCAGGTCTGCCTTGTTCTGGATAAAAGAGCGCACTTCAGTGAACGGTATTTTTTGCTGTTCGGAGATACTAAAAAAAGACTGGATATACTGTTCGTTAAAACCACAAATATCAATCCCATTAGGCCCATAGTACCATAAATTTTTTTGTGTTGAGTCGAAATACAATCCTAAAAAAGTACGCTGCGAAAAATTGATCTTACAGGAAAAAGAATTGTAAACATCCTGCCGGTAAGCCGTAAATTTTTTTATTATCGTATCAAACGAGAACAAAGCATGGGGAGTGGCCATCCACAAAAAAGGCCTTCGCCTGCCCTCATCGCTTATCAATTGGAGGCAATCACAGAGCCCATCCGTTGTTTTATTGCCATTACCGGAATCATATAAGAACTGTTGCACATTACCATTGGCAGGGTTAAAATGCACTAAGCCACTCAGCAATGTGGTGCACCAAATACTCCGGTCATCATTTTCAAAAAAAGAAGTGATCGAATTAGGGTCTGCACCAGCCAGAAAAAAATTACTAAATTTTCTATACGTATCATTATTGATATCATAATTAAAGAACTTGCCGCTGCAACTTATCCAATAATGGCCGCCCCTTGCTTCATAAACAGCAAGCATTTTAAGCTCTTTCTCTTCCCTGTAAAAATTAAGTTCCCTTGACTTACCACTATTAATATTGTAAAGCAACAGGGGTTTACCCGATTCATATATCCATAAATTATCCCTGCTATCCAAAAGAAATATCTTCCGCAACCTTTCTGTAGGCTTTGTTTCGCCCGGTTCATTCAAACGGCTAAATGCATTTTTTTTGTAACTATACTCAAATACACCCCTGCTGGTGCCAATGAATAAACGATTGTTTTTTGTCAAGGCAAGTGATGAAATAAAATTATCGGGTAATGAGGTGGTGTCGCCCGGCTTATTCCGGAATACAAACATTGAACTGCCATCATAACGGCAAAGGCCTTCATTGGTGCCGATCCACATATAACCGAAACCGTCTTTTACTACTGCAGAAACCTGGTTACCCGGGAGGCCGCTGCTCATATTAAGGTGGTGAAATTTAAGGTCAGCAGGCTGGGATATTCCTGCAACGCAGGGCATCATCAGTAAAAACAATGACACATATCGTTTGAAAAAAGTATTCATCAATTAAAGATGGAAGGCAATAAATGTAGTGAAAATTCTTATACTAATTTTTCATTCAGCGCTTTGGAAACGGCCTGTGTGCTGCTACTAACGTGCAGTTTGGCATAGATGCGTTTCAGGTGGGTGCGCACTGTTTCAATACTAATCTTCATTTCGGCAGCGATCATTTTATAACTAAGCCCTTCCGTGAGGCATTTCAATACTTCCTTTTCCTTGTCTGTCAGCTGGTATATTTCCTGCTTTATTTTTTTGGCGCTGAAATAGTTTAATACTTTACGTGCGATCGCAGGTGTCATCGGACTTTCGCCTTTTTGCAGTTGTTGCAGGGCTTCTAATAATCTATCAGGCGATGAATTCTTAAGCAGGTATCCATCTGCACCCGCACTGAGTGCATCAAAAATTTTATCTTCATCTTCAAAGACCGTAAACATTAAAATTTTCACATCCGCATTTGCATGCCTGGCCAGTGTAATGCCTTTAATGCCATTTACAACAGGCATGTCGATATCCATCAGTATCAGTTCGGGATCGTATTCTATAACGTGTTTTTCTATTCCACCTGCGTGGGGGAAAACAGCAGGTACATCAAACTCGCCACTCAGGGTGAGGAGCGTAAAAAGGCTTTCACGCAACTTTTGATTGTCTTCGTATATGAGAACCCTGGCCAGGAATTATTTTTTACGAAAATACATTTTAAGGATGGGATATTCAATACCATAAAAGGGGGACGAACGCATAATTTATAACGCTTAACTCTTCTCTTCTTTCGCACTCATCAGGTAGGCCTTGATAAACCCATCCAGTTCCCCATCCATCACAGGCCCTACATTACCCACTTCAAAATCGGTGCGATGATCCTTGATCATTTTATAGGGATGAAAAACATAACTCCGTATCTGGCTACCCCATTCTATTTTTTTCTTGGCGCTGTTCTTTGTATCCAGGGCTTCCTGGCGTTTGCGCATTTCTTCTTCATAGAGGCGGCTTTTAAGCATGGCCATGGCTTTGTCGCGGTTCTCTCCCTGCGTACGCGCCTGCTGGCATTCAATTATGATACCGCTGGGCTTATGCGTAAGGCGGACAGCCGTTTCAACTTTGTTCACGTTTTGTCCGCCACTGCCACCACTCCTGAAGAACGCCCACTCCACATCAGCGGGATTAACTGCGATCTCGATCGTATCATCAATTAACGGGTACACATAAACGCTGGCGAAGCTCGTATGCCTTCGCGCATTACTATCGAATGGGGATATGCGCACCAAACGATGCACACCACTCTCTGCTTTTAAAAATCCATAAGAAAAAGGGCCGTCGAACTGAAAGGTACAGGTCTTGATCCCTGCCCCATCACCCCATTGCCAGTCGAGCTCAGTTACGCTCCAGCCCTGCTTTTCACCATACATGCGATACATGCGTGCAAGCATTTCGGCCCAGTCCTGGCTTTCGGTACCACCCGCACCACTATTGATCTGCATCACGGCAGGTAAAGCATCGGCAGGTTCATTGAGGGTGCTTTTAAATTCTGCCTCGTCAATGGCAGCATTGGCTTTTACAAAAGCCTCTTTTACTTCTTCTTCACTTGCCTCTCCTTCTTTCCAGAAATCAAAAAGTACGGCAAAATCCTCCACCAATGTTTCCACATTGTGGTACATGTTCACCCAATACTCATTAACTTTTGTTTCTTTTAAAATGGAAGTAGCCCGGGCATTATCATCCCAGAAACCAGGCGAGAGCGAAAGTTGTTTGTCATTATCGATTTTTGCTTCACGGTTCCCGACGTCAAAGAAACCTCCTCAGGACCAAAACACGGTCTCTCATAGATTTAAGTTGTTCTGTTGTCATGGCGCAAATATAATTGAATATTGAACAAGGAACAAGGAATATTGAATGATGATCGGAGTCGGGTACTTTTGTCTGCTGCATTCCTTATTCGCTATTTTTTGTTGCCGGCATTGGTATTTCATGGCTTCATCCTTGTGTCACTCACTTGTACGGTATACCTTTACTCAACCTTAAGCAACAGGCATTGAAAAAATATTTGATCATTCTCTTGTCTTTTTTTTCTTCGGTTACCCGGCTCCATGCCCAAACCAATGATACAACCATTATTACTGAACTCATCAACAATATAGCAGCGGCACAGGTTTTAACAAACGGAGAGTTTTATGCGGGCAGCTTTCCTTCTTTCCGCGAATGTAGCGGCATCCCGCATAATTACCGGCCTGATAATAATATTTTCTACACTGCTATCTCAATATTCACATTGCGAAATTTACTTCCCGGGCTCTCCACAGAAAATAAAAGGGTTGCATCACAGGTCATAGAAAATGCACAAAAGGTATTCCCCTTTTACAGGGATGTATCCGGTGATCCTTTTTATAGTTTCTGGCCCAGGGGCAAGGGTATTTTGCCACATAGCTACTTTATTAAAAAGATAAAACTGATCGACATGGGCCAGGATGCAGATGATGCCGTGATGAGTTTACTGGCAACCGATGCAAAAGACAGCAGTTGCATGATCTTAAAACAAAGAATGACCGAAGTAAGTAACGGCAGCAAAAAAAAAGTCAGCAGCACGTATCCGAAGTACCGGAATATCCCTGCTTACAGCACCTGGCTGGGTTATCACATGAAACCGGATTTTGACCTCGGCGTACATTGTAATATTTTATACTTCATGCTCGACAGGAAACTGCCCCTGGTAAAACAAGACAGCGCTACCATTCAACTGTTGGCACAGATCCTGCAAAACCGCGAGTACATAAGATCGCCGGTCTATATTTCCCCGTATTATGTAAAGCCGGCTGTATTGATGTATCATATCGCAAGGTTGATGGGCAGGTTCGCAATCCCCGAATTAGAAGCGTCCCGTTCACAATTAATTGCAGATATGCAGCAGGTGCTGAATAAAACAAGCAGCATGATGGAGAAGATCTTACTGAGTACGGCTCTCCTTCGCCTTGGTGCAAAACCAGCACCGGTCGATATTTCAAGCATTGCCGAATTTGAAAAGAATGATCCTGATAAATTCATTTTTTTTCAGGCAAGGGCCGCATTTTCTTATCCAACGCCTTTTAAACAGTTGCTGCTTCATTGGAGCTATATGTGTTATCATTTTTATTGCCCGGCATGGGATAAGCTGCTGTGGCTGGAGTATTTGGTTGAACGGAATAAATGATGCGGGGATAAAGCAATAAAAAAAAACGATCATTCCATTTGCATCTTTCAGGCCATTGTGTACTTTACAACACAAATTCCTTGAACAGGGAAAATGGTTTAACCTCATCTATGTTAAAAGGAACCAATCTCAATATCAAGATGGGCCAGTGGCTAATGTGCCGATCATTATTAGTGCAAATAAAGCAGACTGATCACATACCCAATGAAAAAATAAAGAAATGTTGCCCTTCCCATGTTTTGAAGACAACATTATTCTTTCCCTGCATTTCACTAACATCATGCAATTCCTTGTCTTTTAATTGCTGAATTCGTTTAGCCGTATTCAATCCAAAATAAGTTACCGCAGGATAATTAAAATGATCGGTCTGGTGCAGTCCAATGATCATTAGCCCGTCGGAAAGGATTGCATAAGGATAGGGAGTCTTTATCTGGCTCTTTACGATAAACCCTAATTTTTTCCAGAAAGCGATCGACCTGTTGATATCGGTGACAGTATGACAAAATTCTCCAAACACGCCACATTGCTTATTGGCATATTTATCAGCAACACCAAAATCCGCCTGCTTCATATTGAGCATGGTGATCCCTGTTGGTTGTTGAAAACCACCCAAATTATTTGCTAACATGATATTAAACCCATCAGGGCTTTTGATATAATATCTTTTTACCTGGTCTCCGGGTTTTGGTTTTTGTACAAATACGATACTGTCTTTTTCCAATTGAGCTACCAGCTTTTCAACATCTGTGCCATAATAAGTAAGCCCCATATAAGGCACGGGGTCTTTTCGCATCATGATCAATAAGCTTCCATCACTTACCTGCGCCCATGGAACAGGAAAGGTATTGGATGCAACTTTTGGGAAGCCGAGCTTTTCATAAAAAGCAACCGATGAATCGAGGTTGCTTGTGGTAACATACACACAGGCAACATCACCCAATTTTGATTGGGCATTAGAAGCAATGGCAGCAATAAGAAAAAAACTGATCGATAATATTGAACGTTTCATAAAATGAAATTGGTACAAGCACAAAGATGAATTATTATTATTTACTTTAAATGATCCTTGTTGTTACTTATTTTCCGGCTTATCATTACTCCCTGGCCGGTTATCCGGTAACTTTCCCCGTTTATAGATAATAAGGCCGTTCAAAAAATTTCGCAGTACCTGGTCACCCGCTTCAACATAACCGGGATGATCCTCATTCCTGAAAAGATCACCCAATGCACCTTTGCTCATTTCAAAATCTACCAATGAAAGTATCTCTACAATATCCTCATTGCGCAGGGAAAGTGCAACCCGTAATTTTTTAAGTATGTCGTTATTGCTCAACATTGTGCCAGTTTTTAGTGACCGTTATTATTGTTTAAAAGTAACACTATTACCGGTCTGTTATTTGCAAAAGCTTGCAGGTCCGATGGTATTAAAACAAGCACTACGGTGAACCAGGCAACCTTTCCTTTCAATTGTGCGTTGTAAATGGCTAAACACAAAAAATTTAGTTTTATATTTATCTTCCTGAAAACAGGGCTGGGGCGGGTTTAATGCTTAATAAATACGATGCCGGTTTATCGCTACATATCGCAACTACTGTTAACCGGTTCACTCATATGCGCCTTGAATTTTTCTGCTAATGCACAAAGCTGTCCGCCTAATATTGATTTTGAAAATGGAGATTTTACGGGGTGGACCTGTTATACAGGCTCAGTAGCATCTGTGAGCGGTACAAATGTGATCACGCTTTCGCCTTCGGGTGGCCCGGTTTATAACAGGCATACCATGTATTCTGCAAATCCCGGTGATGGCTTGGATGAATATGGCGACTTCCCAAGAAATTGCCCCAATGGAAGCGGGCATTCTATCCGCCTGGGGAATAATGAGGCCGGCACACAGGCTGAAGGTGTTTCGTATGACTTTACCATTCCCGCAGGAGCAAATGTTTACAACCTCATTTATAATTATGCCGTGGTGTTCCAGGATCCCGCACACCAGCCATCTGAACAACCCAGGATGGAAATAGAAATTACAAATGTTACAGATAATACCGTGATCAGTTGTTCTTCTTTTACATTTTTTCCGATCGGTTCTGCACTTCCGGGTTTCGAATTATCGTCCAACCCGGGAGGCAGTACACCCGTATGGTTCAAAAGATGGACAGCTGTGTCGATCAACCTGGATGGCAATGCAGGTAAGACCATCCGGCTTTTTTTTAAAACCGCCGATTGCACTTTCAAAAGACATTTCGGGTATGCCTATATTGATGTGAACACCGAATGCAGTGATAAATTCGTTGGCGCCAATTTTTGTCATGATGATACTGCTGTACATGTAACGGCACCCTATGGTTATGAATCCTATACCTGGTACAACACTACGTTTACACAGGTTCTCGGTAACGCACAAACGCTTACTTTTTCTCCCCCTCCGCCTGCAGGTACCACTGTTGCAGTAGTATTGGTTCCGTATAACGGTTACGGATGCCTGGATACTTTGTACACGCAACTGACAGACACCCTGACATTGCAGGCAAATGCAGGCCCCAACCTTGTTTCCTGTAATCACACACTGGTCCAGTTGGGCAGTCCTCCTAAGGCAGGTTGGGTTTATCACTGGAACCCTTCCACAGGTTTGAACGATCCGGATGTAGCCAATCCGCTTGCTGATCCTGATACCACAACAACTTATGTACTTTCCATACATCACGACGGAGGCGGTTGCTTTAGTACAGATACGGCAGTAGTAAAAGCAGATCTGATTGATAATGCATTGCAGGTAACTGGTAGTGCCGCCTGGTGCATCGGCAGCGGTGACAGCACCGTATTGAAAGTTCATGTTGCAGACAGCATTCAATGGTACAAAGATAATATTGCGATACCCGGTGCCAATCAAATAATATACAGGGTAACGCAAACGGGTGTATACAATGCGGTTCTTTTCAATCATACCGGCTGTATCTTATCTACCATTTCCCAGGCGGTAAATATTTCTTCTGTACCGGTTGCTGGTTTTTCAGTTAACAACAGTGGGCAATGCCAGATCGGTAACAAATTTATTTTCACCAATAACAGCACCAATGCTGTTGGAGCGATGGAATACAAATGGAAATTCGGAGACGGCGATACAGCGGTCACCCGTACTACTTCACATATTTACAAAAGCATTGGTACTTATAAAGTGGTAGTGCTTGTAAGCAGCAATAGCATTTGTGCCGACAGCAGTACCATGATCGTTCACGTATATCCCAATGTGGTTGCCGATTTCACGATCGATCCCGTATGTATCAACCTGCCGGTTCTTGCCGTAAATAATACACTTGATCCCGGCACTTCCCCCATAAGTTATTTATGGAACTTTGGTAACGGCTACACATCCACGCTGCGTAATCCGCCTGCTCAGTTTTATTCAACGGCAAAAAATTATATTGTAAGTTTATCGGTAAGTACGGCTCAATGTCCTTTACCATTAAGTGTTTTAAAACGCTTTGCGTATGTAGATGCACCCAGGCCTGCTGCGAATTATCCATTACAATATGCAGTCATTAATTTACCGTTGGCCCTGGAGGCAAGGCCCTTCGGTGATACTATATTGTGGTCACCCGCAGCCGGTTTAGATAACCCCGTAAGCTACACCCCTGTATTCACGGGTGCTACAGAACAATTATATAACATCACGATCAAAACAAACTCGGGTTGTGTAACAGTAGATACACAGTTAGTAAAGATCAGTAAGCGCATTGAAATTTTTGTACCCAATACTTTTACACCGAACAATGATGGTAAGAATGATATGCTAAGGCCTTTTATGATCGGCATAAAAGCACTTGATTATTTTAGGATCTTTAACCGTTGGGGACAATTGGTATTTGAAACGCATAACCTGGGCAGTGGATGGGATGGTAAGTTCAAAGGCATTTCGCTTGAAATGCAGACCGTAGTATGGATGCTGGAAGGAATTGGGGTCGATAACAGTATTCACAAGGCAAAAGGAAGCAGTGTGTTGTTACGTTGATATTTTAAAGATTACTTTTACTGAAACCATCAGCAACCAATAAGCATATCCTGATGAATCAACCCGTTAACCGATACTTCCTTGTCAATAAGCCCTGTGATATGGTGTCGCAGTTTGTGAGCACACACCAGGTAGGTTTATTGGGCGATCTTGATTTTAACTTTCCGGAAAACACACATGCCATAGGAAGGCTGGATAGTAACTCCGAAGGTTTACTGCTGCTCACTACCAACAAAACAATTACCCGCTTATTATTTCAAAGCGAGCAACCTCATAAAAGAACCTACCTGGTTCAGGTCAATAATATTGTAAGTGAAGAAAATTTACAACGATTGCGGTCGGGTGTTTGCCTGCGCATAAAAACCGGGACTGAGTATATCACTGCTCCCTGTGAAGCAGGTGTTATAGAAGATCCCGTAGGTCTTTTAAAATTGGAGCCTAAACTTACCGCCTACCCGCCGTTTACCTGGTTACAGATAAGCATCACCGAAGGAAAATATCACCAGGTAAGAAAAATGATCGGCGCCATTCGCCACCGTTGCAAAAGGCTGATCCGTGTAGCCATAGAAGACCTGCAATTAGGAGATCTTGGCCCTGGGAAAGTAAAAGAAATGGCAGAAGATGATTTTTTTCAGCAGCTGAAGATCGGTGAGTATGCCCGCAAATGAGGAAATACTTTACCAGCCGCAAGGAGCGGTGGTACATTATATACTTCCGGGTTATCAAAAAATTATACAGTAAATTTGATCTTACAACCAAATACGTGAGCGATGAGAGTATTCTTTTTTTTGATCATGCTATTTTTTACGGGCACTTCCCTTTTTGCACAAAGCAGCAGGCTTCCTACTGATGCAGAAAGAACCTTTGTTAAAAAAGTTGAGCAACGCATGTCGCTGCTATTAGGTGATGCAGCAAAAAAAATGGCCGGAGACTGGATGATCGAATTCAATGCAGACAAAAGCAGCCAGCAACAGGTAAACATACTGCAGCATGATGGTAAACCTCATGAATTCAGGTGTTCGCTCAGTATGGAATATATTGCCACGCCTGCAGAAAAAGCGGCTATGGATGATGAACTAGCCCTTTATTTTAAGAACCAGCCAAAAAAAGAAACAGCTGCGGGCAGCAGGTTAAATGATCCTTCATTAAAATATTCGATTGAAGTAACGGCAATTATAAATCCTTACTCATTTACGCCGGTAGATGTTCAACAGGTTTCCACACTTGGTGCAACTACAAATGTACCGGGGTCTGTATTAACGCTATTCCGAAATAAAGAATTGGGAACGGGCACCCCTTATTATTCGCTTTACCTGGGAGATTATCATATGGTAAATGAAAATGGAAAACAATTGCTGAAAGAAAGTTTTGGCAAGATATCCGATTGCACCAATGCAAGAACAATGCTGATTGAAGTTCATTCAAGCCCTGCTGTAGCAGACCTTTTCATCAGCAAACTTGACCTTACTGCATTTAATCGCCTCCTACAGGATCTATAGGCGTTTCAACACCCGGAGCTTTTTTGGGTTGCTGTTTAAAGATGGTCACCAGTAGTTCATACAATTGATGATGTTTGCTTTCTAAAAGATCCGGTCGTTTAAAAAAATATTCAGACACTACTGCAAAGAATTCGGTGGCATTGGTAGCGCCGTAAGGATTGATATCAGACCTGTTCTCCATGATCTGTTTTATTGATTCATGTATCTTATCCAGCCAGGGTGTTACCAGGAGATCAGATAGTATTGTCTCAGGAATACCATCTACTGCTCCATCAGTTTTATCAATAAGATGTACAAATTCATGAATAGCTGTATTGTTTTTACTTGTTGCATTCTCAAAACCTGCCCTCAGTTGCTGTTGTGAAAGGATCATTATATCCTGGTATGCACCACTTCCAACCATGCCCAATATATCGCGGTCCTTGCCCTTTTGATCAAACCCATCACTGAATGCATCCGGGTATAACAGCACTTCATGCAGGTTGATATATTCCCAGTCAGGAAAACCAAAAATGGGAATGATGGCACCAGCAGCTATCAATACCCGATCGATGTCTTCGACAGTTGTTCTTACGCCGGTTATTTTTACCCGGGATAAGAACAACTGCATCCTGTTTTCAAATTCCGTCTTTTTTGATGGATTCAGTTGTTTATAAAAACTCACCTGTTCATTTAATAACAACCGGAAGTTCGATGGTAGTGGTGCCGTTATTGCCGGTGCCTCTTTTTTAAATTTAGAAATGATGGAAGGTAGCGCCAGGTAAGCAATTACCAGCACAGCAACGATCAATAGTATTATTAAAGCAGTCTCCATAACGGCAATGAATATACCAAAGAAATTTAAACCCTCCACAAAAATGCTTGTAGGCACAGCATAAATTGGACTAAATTTACAGCATGGCATTCATCGATTATTATGAAGTACTGGGTATTCCCAAAACTGCAACTGCAGATGATATAAAGTCGGCATATCGGAAATTAGCGAGGAAACTCCACCCCGACCTTAATCCAAATGATAAGGAAGCCAATAAAAAATTTCAGCAGGTCAATGAGGCCAATGAAGTATTGAGTGATCCCGAAAAAAGAAAAAAATACGATACTTACGGAAAAGATTGGGAGCACGCAGAAGAATTTGAAAAAGCGCGGCAATCACAGGGGCAATATACCGGAACCGGCGGACAAGGAACTGCTCATAATTTCGGAGATGAAGATTTTTCGGATTTTTTCACCTCCATGTTTGGTGGACGAAGTGCGGAAAGCAGGAGCAGCCAGGCAAAGTTCCGGGGACAGGATTATAATGCTGAATTAAAGATAGCGCTCACTGATGCCTATACCACACATCCACAAACCATGACCGTTAACGGGAAGAACATCCGTATCACCATTCCTGCAGGAATCGAGAACGGGCAGGTCATTAAATTAACAGGCTATGGCGGTGCAGGGGTGAATGGCGGTCCGGCCGGCGATCTCTTTATTACCTTTCTCATTAACAATACTACAGCGTTTAAGCGTGACCGGGATGATCTGTATCTTACCCTTGACCTTGACCTGTACACTGCTGTGCTCGGTGGTGAAGTGACCATTGATACCCTGGATGGTAAAGTGAAACTGAAAGTAAAAGCTGAAACGCAGAACGGAACCAAAGCAAGATTAAAAGGGAAAGGTTTTCCGGTATACAAAAAAGAAGGCCAGTTTGGCGACCTGTACATTACTTATTCCATTAAGATACCAACGAACTTTTCGGAAAAAGAAAAAGAATTATTCAGTGAATTATTAAAATTATCACAACAAAAATAACCGGTATGCAAACAGCGCAACTGATACCCATCCATACTTTTTGTATTCATCACCAGGTTGATATTGCCTTTATACATTCACTGCAACGTTTTGGATTAATTGAAACCATTACCATTGAGGAAACAACATTTATCCCGGAAGAAAAGATGGGTGAATTGGAAAAATTAGTGCGTTTATATCAGGACCTGGGGATCAACCTTGAAGGAATAGACGTTATTAACCATCTACTGGAACGCACAAAACAAATGCAGGAAGAACTGATCAGCCTGCGAAACAGGCTCAGCCTTTATGAGCCTCAGGCATAATTTTTCAGCCCGGTATATGATGCCCTACCTTGTGCATAATTTCTTCTGCGGGAATACTTGCATTTCTCCCGTCTTATTTGTAGATTAATACCTTGTTATATCCCTGTCATTATATTTTAACACTTAAAATTTTCTACAAATGGAAAAAGATCAGCCTACTCCTTCGCCCCGCCGTAAATTTTTAGGAACCCTTGCTGCCGGTGCCGCAGCGATCGGGCTCTCCTCATTTGCCGCTCCGTTAGCAGCGCACGCAGGTAAATTTGCTTCATCTGAAAATGATCATACCGATCCATTGGATCCCGACGCCTGGTTCGATAAGGTGAAAGGCAAACACCGTATCGTGTATGATGTGACCGGGCCCAAAGAGGGGCATGACCTGATAATGCCCTTTGCCTGGTCGAGGATCTTTTTATTAACCAATGGCAATGAAAAAGATTGTGGCGTGGTAATGGTATGCAGGCATAATGGAATTCCCTTTATGATGGAAGACCGCCTCTGGAAGAAATATAAATTGGGTGAAGTGTTCAAGATCAATGATCCCGGTAATGGGGCTCCGTCGTTACGCAATATGATGTGGAAACCCAACCCTGCCTTTAACATTCCGGGCGTAGGGCCAGTGCCCATTGGCATTGATGAACTACAGGCAAGTGGTGTGATGTTCTGTGTATGCAATATGGCACTTACTGTTTATAGTGCTGTGGTGGCGGATCAGATGAAGATGACCAAAGAAGATGTGTATAAGGATTGGGTATCCGGCCTGCTTCCAAATGTACAGATCGTACCTTCCGGCGTTTGGGCTGTTGGCCGTGCGCAGGAGCACAAATGCGGTTATTGTTATGCAGGGTAAGCGATAACGTTAGTAAACATTTTTTTAGCTAAGGGAATAAAAGAGTTGAAAGAAATCGGCCATGCTGTTCTTTTTCTCATTTGTTCCCTTAGCTATTTTTTATTCCCCTTTTTTCGCCGCGGTTGGTGTTCCCCACTCTTCAAATTTAAAATCTTTTCCCATCCCGAATGCCCTGGCGTGGTCTTCGACCAGCCGTGTATTAACCTAAGCTATAAAATTTATTAGAAATTGCCTTACATTCGTTGTGGCTGGTCAAAGACACACGCCACGGCGCTCACGAGCTGTCGTGGCTGGCTTGCGACTGATTTTAAGGGGAACACCAACCGTGGCGAAAAAATATTTTTGTTAAATTTGTTTCACTTACTATTTTACAATTGTATACGAGCCCTTAAAGAGCAAATTAAATTTGTACCATCTACAAGCTCATTACCATTACCGTACATCTGCCCCTGATCAAACTTTACCATAAAACTATAGTTGCCATCTTTCTCTGGTATCCAGTATCTGTCTACAGGGCCATCAAAAACTACTGTACCCTTTTCATCTAATACCTGGTAATTTACAAACCCGGCAAACGGCAAAGGGGTATATCTTTTTTTTACCCATCCGCTTGCAGTAACAAAATACTGGCGGCCTGCAATACAATCCCATTTAATAAGCTGCCCCCAACTACCCTTTTGCGCATAAAAAGTTTTTTCTGTAATTGTATTTACTTCATAAACGGGGGGCCTTCCACTTACGGCCAACACTGCATTTGAGTGTTGCATTATCCACTCGTCTTTCCACGGGTCACTATCTAAAAATCTTCTATGTTTTTTATAATTACCCAAATGCTGTGCAACTCTTGCATTATCTCTTTGTACAGTCACACCTACGTGGCAGCCATCATCATCCCAATTCCACAATGTTACATAGCCAATACTATCGGGTATATTTACATCTCCCGTTTTTTTTGTGTCAAATATGGTTCCGTAACCTCTGTAATAATTATCTTCAAAATTACCTGAGTAATAATGATTTTTATTACTGATTGTTCCTTCGCCTGATATTTTGCCTTCTTTAAAAGTTCCGTTATATATTACTGATCCAGAAATTTCATCATTAGATGGAGCCGTAAATTCAGCTATCCCTTTTCCATTATTGCAATCGCCTGAAATACATTTAACCAAAGCAAATTTTTGGGCATTGATTGCATTAAAAATAAATATTAACAAGAGTAAGAGGATGTATTTTTTCATTATATAAAATTTATTAGCTTAATAATAATTTAGATTTTAATTAACATGCCCGGTACCGCCGCAACTATAACATGTAGAATATTCGCCAAATACAGTTGAGCGGTTGCCATACCTGTCAGTACTGTATGCACCGCCAGGAATAGTTGTGTGTGTTTTACCAGTACAATTACAAATAGGGCAACAGGCCTTTACACCTGCCTGATTTGCACCTTTACTCCCCGGGGCATTGTTAATGGTATTTGTTATTGTAGGCTCAGGTGGTATAATGGCTTTACCATTTATAAAAGGGATTTGAAAACCTGACGACGAAGTAACGGTGCCGTTGTATTCATTACCATTATCATCGTAAGTGCCTTTGTATGTGGCACCAATGCTGTAATAATAAGTACCGCTTATTTTTTCGTTATTACGAAAAGTACCTTCAAACTTTTCGCCATTAACAAAATAAAAAACACCTTCACCTTCTCTTTTATAATTTTTAAAATTACCCGTGTATTTGTTGCCCGATGAAAATTGATAAGTGCCATAACCGTTTATGCAATCACCACTTATGCAATTTGTATCGGAACCTAGCGGCTTGTAATCTTTTTCAGCAACTTTAACATATGCCGAAGTTTGTTTTATACCTGCACTGTACACTACACTTTCTTTGCTGCCGTTTTTATTTACAATTTCTCCTTTTCCATCTTCAAGGCCATTTTTAAATTCACCGGTATAAGTATAGTCATCATATTTCATTACACCTTTTCCGTCGGGCTTGCTGTTTTTAAATTCGCCGGTATAAACGCACCAGCCATAGTCGTAACTGCCTGTGCCGTTTGTACAGTTTCCGGTTTTGCATTGGCCAAATGTGTTT
>JANYIM010000186.1 GCA_025362055.1 Bacteroidota bacterium | reverse complement strand
CATTAAAAACAAACTTGGGGCTACTATTTTGTTGGGCGGTAGGGCCAGCCCCGGAACCAGGTATTCTTATTGTATAGGTTTCCCCAACATTATTTGAGTTGGGAACATTACTTATGCCCGCTATCCTGCAACATCTTTGTTTGGATATAACATAACCATTGACATTGGGTGCCAGTTCTACAATTGTCTCGTAATTTGATATCTGGTAACACCTGTCAGGAACAGGATTAATACAAGGATAACAGGTTGCTAATATGCAGCCAGATATCTGAAATGAAGGACCCGGACTTACTGCAACATCCTGTAGAAATGTATAAGGGGCTGCACCATCAAAAAAAGAAAAGAACCATGGTTGCTCTCCAACCCCGGTATTGCACATAACATAAAAGTTAACGCCGATCTTGTACCTGAGCTTACTGGGGTCGATAATACCCGGGCCAAGGTATTCATAATACATCCAACCTCCCTTTGTATGCATTGCAGAAGCTTCCTGCAAACAAACAATGGACAATAAAATGATCAGTAAGTGTTTCTTCATAAAAGAAGATTGGCGCTAGTATGACCTAAAAATAACAAAAAACGCTGTCTTTACCATAAAGACAGCACCTGAAAACTATAAATTATTTTTACCTGCTCATCGTATTAATACCACGTATCCCTTCTTTTTTATCAAAGTGCCTTTATAATCAGTTCCTTCTGCATACCAGATATAGGTAGCTGCTTCCTGTGCCTTGCCTCCAAATTTTCCATCCCAGCCGGCATTTGCATCAGCACCGGAATATAATAGTTGGCCCCAGCGGTTGTATACCCTAAAAAGATCCAATGATCGCATGCCGATGAGTATGGGGCGGAACAGGTCATTGCGCCCATCTCCATTTGGACTAAAGCCACTGGGTACATAAAGGTCGGCCTTGATCTTATATACGGTGACGTTTACCGTATCTGTACTGAAACAACCAATGGCATTGCTCACTTTTACCACGTATTCTATATTATCCTGCGGTAATGCAATGGGGTTATAGATATTGGGATCATCCAGCCATAAATAAGGCGTCCACAAATAAATGACTCCCCCGCTTGCACCCAATTGCAGTGGTTGTCCTATAACTACGGAAGTATCTCTTGGGCCGGCATTGGCGGTCACCCTGTCAACAAGAAGCAACATAGTATCTTTTACTGCCTTGGGGCATCCGAGTGTATCCCTTACCGTTACTATGTATCGGACATTGGCAGGAGGTTTAATGGATTGAGGGTTTGCGATGTGCGAATTGGTTAAAAAAGCGGAGGGAGTCCAGCTATAGATACTTCCGCCGCTTGCCTGTAATTGTGCGGAAATACCAAAACATATTTCCTGGTCGATGCCTGCATTGGCTACAGGATATGGTACTACTTTCAGCGTAAGATCGGCTTCCGAAACACATTTGCCGATATTGGCGATCACGTGATACGTATTATTGCCCGGTGTGAACGGTGTGGCAGTTGGATTTTTTAAAGTAGGATCATTCAATGATGCCGCCGGCGACCAGAGAAAATGCAATCCGTCGCTCACAATTTTTAATACAGCAGGGTCTGTCTGGCAAATGCTGCTGTCGGGGCGGGTGATCAGGGTAACAAAGGTTACCACACTTATTTTCACAGAATCTTTTCCAACGCAACCAAAAGCATCCGTAATTGTAACAGTATAAGTAGTTGTCACGTCGGGACTTACCAATGGTGTTGGTGAAGTTACACTACTGATCATGTAATTGGGCGACCAAAGTAAAGACCCGGTTCCAACCGCATTCAGTTGCAAAGTATCGAGGTAACAGATAAGTGTGTCTTTGCTAAGTGTTAAAGGCGGGGAATCATAAATGTCCAGCGTTTTGGTAAGTGTATCAACGCAGCCTTTATCACTCGCTACGATCAAAGACACATCATAAGTTCCACTTGCAGTGTATATATGACTTGGACTTTGGGTGGCAGATGTAGTGCCATCACCAAAACTCCAGTTCCAGGAATTGATGGTTGGATAATTGGTGGTAGACTGATCGGTAAATTGAACAGCATTATTGGTACACTTGCCCGCGGAAGTAAAACCAGGGAAGAAACCGGGAAAAACGCTTACTGTAGAAGTTGCGGAATCGGAACAGGGAAGCCCCTTGTCAACAACAAGTTTGTATGTATAGATCCCTGCAGTTGCATAAGTATGGCTTGGATTTGGTAAAGTTGATGTACTGCCATCACCAAAATCCCAATAGAATGTTGGCTCCGGATTATTATCTGCATCATTTTTAAATTGAACAGTAAAACCATCACAGGTAGCCGGCCTGGGGTTTAGCAAAGCTGTGGTAACATTACAATCCACTACCCTCACCTGGAGATCCTTAAAATGTTCTCCAATCCTAATACCACGTCTGTATTCACTAACCAATACAGTGATGTCAAAAATTGCATTGGCACCTACACCCAAATAAGGGGCCTTGCCACTGATCAGGCCAGTACTGCTATTTATAGTAACCAATGACCCTAAGGGCTGCGCATCACTATAAGGGACTGCATAACCAACGGGTGCGTAAGGAGGCGGAGAAGCCGGACTTGGGGCAGTATTTGTTGGGCTACCTCCAGAAAAGGCGTTGTAAAATATATAAACCAAACTGTCCCCATCTGCATCTGTTGCACTAAAATCAAAATTAACCAGTCGTCCGGAGCAGATCAATACAGCATCATTTGTTGTAAAAACTGGGCTGGTATTTGTTTCGGCTCCTACATATAAGTTACCTGGTATTTTGGCAAAATAAGTGGAGCCCACTTTATCAGAATCGATATTTGTCATGCCATCTATTCTGCAACATCTTTGATATGATACAACATATCCATTGATGTTTATAGGTAAATTATCAACGGTAGTAGTATATATTCTGTATTGAAAACATACCCTTAATTCTATATCATCATCTATACAGGGGTTATCAGGTATTTTTTGAACAATTTGTATTTCCGAACCCGGAATTCCCGTTATATTTCGAACCTGTATGTATGGCAGCGTACTAAAAATTGTAAACGTAGCGGTAGGGTCTAATTGTGCAGAACCGGCGGGGGCATTACAATCCCTGTATAATTTTAATTTTATCTCATATTTCCCTGTGCCGGGATTTGTCCCGGGCCCCAGGTATACATAAGACATTTCCCCACCCGAAATATGTTTGGCAAAAACATTCGATAATGATAATATAAAAACAATTGAAAATAAAACTTTCTTCATATCTGGATGCTGTACAAATTAACAGACCTAAAATTAACGAAAAACGCTGTCTTAATTGTTAATACAGCGTTTAAATTACATAAATGGTACAGGGGTATACAAATTTGCAAACAATATGCAAATTTGCACATTAAGTCAGAAAATCTTTAAGTATTACGTTTACCCTACCTGTTTCTTCCAGCATCCCCATATGTGCACTGTTGCGTAGTATATGTACATACGATCGTTGGGGCAGGTGAGATTGTTGCAGGCTTTGTTGAAAAGGAACCGCAGTATCATATTCGCCGATAATAAAGCCGATGGGGCCATTAAAGCTTTTCAATACATGGGTCCTGTCGGGCCGGGCGATCATGGCTTTGTAATATTGGATCAGTGCTTCGGGCGAAAAATTTCTCCCTCTTTTAATTAAGGTGCTGATATAGGCGTCAGGCCCCTTGAACAAACCAGGTATGCTTGTTTTCAAAAACTCATGAGCCCCGTTATTTTTTATGAACTCAATTGATTTTGATCTTGCCAATTTTTTTTCTTCGCTGTCTGCAAATGCAGTTGAATGTACAAGGCAGAATGCGTGTAGCCGTTCCGGGTATTTTTCTGCAAAGGCCAAGGCAATGTAACCACCCATGCTATGCCCTATAAGGCAAGCCCCCTCTGCGCCTTGAAGGGGGGACTTTTGGAATTCAATATTTAAAACCTCTTTTATGACTTCAGATATGCCTTCTATGCTCATATCTGAGATCATTTCTGATTTGCCGCTACCGGGAAGATCGGGAATGATGAGACGAAAATGTTCTTTCAAATGATCGATCTGCCCATTCCATACCTGCGCATCTTCACCAAAACCATGTAATAGCACAACAGTTTTGCCTTTGCCGGTAATGCGGTAGGAGATGTTGGAAGATTGGTATGTGATTATTTTAAACAAGGTGCTAAGCTGCTATGAATAGTTTTTAAATTTATGAAGAATTCACAATAGGTTATATATTAAGCCGCCTGCAATTTGTGTAAAACCTGCTCCGTAGGAGCTATGTGGTATACGATGATTTTTCAGGAGACTCCTCTGGAGTATGAATAAATTTATCTTTTGGGTTCTATAAATAGGAGGTCTCTTCCGGGCGAATCTGTTTAAATTTTCAGGTGTGTGGCAACTATGAATTTTAGTGCTGGAAAATTGTTAGGCCGGTGTTTTAAAGTGTATCGGTAGCTGTCATACACCTGGTAGCACTCCGGTAGATCAGCAACAACACAATTGGCATCAAACCAATATTCATTTGTTGTGGTAAAAAGAACCATGCCAGTAAAAGGATCATTCCTGCAATAGCAGTAAAAGCAAAATATTTTTTTACCCAATTCTTCTTACTGTTAACAAAGAATGCGGCGATGAAATGCGTGGGTAATGCCCATAGTAAATTAAAATTGTTCTTACACATGGAATGGTCGGTGCAGGTCCACATTAAGATCAGCAGGATGCCCAATGCCCCGGTCAAAAAGAAAAAGATGCCGTCAAACCCCTGCAGGAAAATACGTGCATATTTATTCTTCCATAAACTTAACGCTACAATGATGATGAACAGTAAAGAAAAAACTACCAATGGGGTGAAGAAACTGTTCGTGCTATTTCCTTCTGTAGTTAGGTATAAATTTTTTTCACTTAGCACCATCCGATGGCCTACATTACTGCTGTCCAGGCTCTTCATCAGGTTATCGGGTAAGAATTGCATTTGTTCTGCAGTCATAACGGCATCGCATGGCTGCCCTAATAAAATGTCAATGCCCAGTTTGCTCCAGTATTTCCCGTTCTTATCCAGGTATTCGTGAATGGCTTGCCTGAACCTGCTACCAGTGGGCATTACCGGGTTTTTACAAAAAGCCGAATCGTGTATCTTCTTTATAATGTCCCGTAGCCTTGTGGTGCAGTTGTCAAAAAAGAAATCGTATTTATAGTATTTATTGGCTTCTTTCAAATTCTCGTTTAAGAAATGGCGGATCGAAATTTTTTCTGATGCAGATAAATTCAACACTTGTTCGGTGATTCCCCGATTGGTGGACTGGTAGGTATTTATAAAGTCACGGAAATTCTCGATGGAAACATAATACAATAATTTGCCGCGGATGAATTTCATGTAAAAACCATCGTCAT
>JANYIM010000112.1 GCA_025362055.1 Bacteroidota bacterium | reverse complement strand
GCCTTCGGGGGCATCTTTCTTATCTTTGGTAGAAGTAAGTATCCCTTTTTTTATTCTTTTAAACCAACGCACTTTCGGTTCTCCCGAATTTCCTTCTTCACCGGCAAGGTTGGCATCAAAGTCTTCTTCGTGTTTCATGCTTCAATAGTTATTAGTTAAGTCAAAAGTTAAAAGGCGAACCCAAAAAATGAAGCCCTCTGGGTTGTTGGTTTTCACTTTTGACTTGATACTATGCGATCGTTATACTCTTATCCAAATACACATCCTGTATGGTATTCAATAGTTCAACACCATCTTTCATTGGTTTTTGAAATGCTTTGCGGCCACTGATCAATCCCATGCCACCGGCACGTTTGTTGATCACGGCGGTGGTTACTGCTTCAGCAAGATCGGTAGCACCTTTACTTTCGCCACCACTGTTGATCAAACCTACGCGGCCCATATA
This sequence comes from Bacteroidota bacterium, assembly GCA_025362055.1. Classification (GTDB taxonomy): domain Bacteria; phylum Bacteroidota; class Bacteroidia; order Chitinophagales; family Chitinophagaceae; genus Ferruginibacter. The sequence goes on along the minus strand of JANYIM010000112.1, from coordinate 2,443 downwards.
ACAATTGGCCACCTGGTAACGGGTAAGGTCGATTGGGTGATCGGTAGTTAATTTAGAATAAACAAGGGGAGATGTTTTGCCATGTTTTGTGGCATTATAACCTCCATTATTGGTGGGTAATTTTTGCTTGATGATATCGGCCTGGATCGTTACCCCAAGATGGTTGGCCTGCCCGGTAAGATCCGCAGCAGCATGATAATCTACGCCATCCACTTTAAATCCGTTGTTACGGAGATAGCACCAGAGTACGGTTGTCATTCCCAACTCATGCGCCATTTCAAAAGCGGTGGCAACTTCCTGTATCTGGCGGGTGCTTTCGGCACTGCCAAAGTAGATGGTAGCACCAATAGCAGTGGCACCCATGTTCCAGGCGTCTTTTACTTTTCCAAACATCACCTGGTCAAATCTATTGGGAAGCCCTAAGAATTCATTGTGATTGATCTTCACCATCATCGGGATCTTGTGCGCATATTTCCTGCTTACAATCCCTAAAACACCAAATGTAGAAGCCACGGCATTGCAACCACCTTCGATCGCAAGTTTTACAATATTCTCAGGGTCAAAATAAATAGGGTTAGGGGCAAAAGATGCGCCTGCACTGTGTTCTATACCCTGGTCAACCGGCAGGATGGACACATACCCGGTTTCGGCAAGGCGGCCGTGCGATAAAATATTTTGTAAACTTTTTAAGGTTTGGTTATTACGGTTGCTGTCTTTCCAGATAGTATCTATATGATCGGGGCGGGGAAGTGATATCTCTTTTTTGGTGATGGTTGTACACTCGTGGTTCAATAAAGAATCGGCTGATCCGCCTAATAATTCAATGATTTTTTTATTCGCCATATTAGTTTGGTTTTGAGCAAATTTAATACAAAAACTGTTGATAGGAAACTGTTAATCGAATTTGCTTATAAGATACTGGAAATAAGTTTTTTAAAATAATCTGCTGCAATTAATAACCGGCTACCATACCAGCTAAAGAATTCTCCATCCACCAGAATGATCCTGGTATTTGGCAAAAGGGCCTCTAATTCATTTATATGCTTTTGTTTAAAAGGGTAGGGCTCGGAGGATAGCAGGAGTAGTTGGCAGTTGGCAGTTTGTAATTCAGAGACCGTTATTTTGGGATACCTGCTTTTATTTGCAAATACATTTTCGAAGCCACACCTGCTTAGCATATCATTGATGAAAGTATCGCCGCCTGCGGCCATATAGGGGTTGCGCCAGATGAGGTAAGAAGTTCTTAGTTGGCAGTTGGTAGCTGGCAATTTCTCCAGATCTGCAAAAGCATTAGTAATTGAAGTTATCAGTTTTTCTGCTTCATTTTCTTTTTCGGTAATTATACCGATGTCATTTATCATTTGTAAGGCATCTCCCAGGTTGGCCACGTCTGTTAACCAAACTGGATAATCGGCAGCAAGTTCTTCCACCTGTTCTTTTAGATTTTCTTCTTTATTGGAAATGATGAGATCGGGGTGGAGCTGATCGATGATGGTTTTGTTTATCTTCTTTGTACCACCTATCCTGGCCTTTGACCTGAACCACGGTTGGGGGTGTACGCAGAATTTAGTGATACCAATGGTCTCTTCCTCCAGTCCCAGGTCAAATAATAATTCGGTTTGGGAAGGGACCAGTGATATAATTCGTTTGGGAATATAACCCAGTTCTGCAGTTGATCTCAGGATCATGGGGTAAAATTATGGAATAACGCCAACAACGCTCAATAGACCCTGTCTGGGGTTATGTAGTAGTATATGTTTGCGTTTAGAAGTAACCGCTGTTGGGGTTTGCAACCGCCGACAGGGCGGGGCATAAAAAAACTTCCAGAGCGACTTGACGTATCAAATAACTTTGGAAGTCATTAGTTTAGAACCAACCAAGCACATCAGTCGGTTTTTTCAGGATCCTGGGGCCGCTTTCTTAAGGGGGTTACCTTATTTGGAAGAGGTCCTTTAATGATTTAATCCTGGTTTCAGCGTTTTTCAAATTTAACCATCATCGCTTTTTACAGCATAGGTTTTGGATATTGGAACTTTTGGTTTTTTGCCATCATCGCTTTTTACAGCATAGGCAGGATATTTGTTTTCTTTTCTTTAAAGATCTGTTGGTTTTTCAGTTGGACAAGATCTTAAAGCGAATATTGGGTTTCAATTTAAAAGAAGTTGACTGATATTGGATTGTTTGTTGGTTTTTCACAAACATAGGATTCAGTACTTTGGTTTTATCTGGATTTTGGATAACGATTGATATTTAATCTCTATCAATCAACTTCTGACACAAAGATGCGACAGTTATAGGTCCTGTACTAGAGCGGTATTCCTCATTTTTTGCATTGCTGTATTTACTGTACCCATCGTATATGTTCAATTTTCTGGCAGGTACAGATACGGTAATGGACATCGTAAAACTACGAATAGGAGAAGGTAATATTTCTATATAACAG
>JANYIM010000088.1 GCA_025362055.1 Bacteroidota bacterium | reverse complement strand
TTCGTGATATTGCGGCATTCAGTTACTATTTCTTGAAACAGCATGAGAACAAACTTTCAATCGATAAAAATTTCATTGCTGCATTTGAACAAAGTAAAATTAATTTTCAAACCCACTAATTAAATCATTTTTAAAACACTTAACCAGATGAAAATAATATTATCCAAATTATTAGCGCTCACAGGCTTACTATTTATTGCGGCAGGCGGTTTTGCGCAGGGCAAGTTAACTATCGATAATATCCGTTCGGTGCAATTAAAGAACAGCGGCACGATCGTAGAAGGAAATGAAATAAAAGGGTATTATTTCTTGTATGAATCAGATAAAATAGACAAGAATACTAATGAATATACATTGGAGTTATTAGACAATAACCTGAATAAGATCAAGGACGTAAAATTTGAAGATGACAAGGAGATCAACCTCGTGGAATCCTCTTACAATGGTAATTCCATTTTATTCTTGTTTTACAATTCGAAGGAAAGCTTACTTGAGTATAGGGTATATGGCTTCGATGGCAAACAGAAAATGGATTATGAAGTAGAGGTTACAAAAAAAACAAAAAGGATGATGGCCGATATCTATAGCCCTAAATCCGAAAAAGGTCAAAATGTACGGCTGTTTGATATTGAGAACAAGGGATATGTAACCGTTGACAGGGTAAAAGAATCCAAATATTATAGTTTTACTATTGACTACTTTTCTACGATCAACAAAAAACACTGGACCTATGAGGAAGCTGAAGAACAGGAAGATAAATTTGCAACGTCGGTCTATTTAGGATATAACGATACCTATGTCTTTTTTGAAATCACCAAACAAAAACACCTTCTTTCCAATGAGGCGCATGCCTGGTTATTGGCAATAAATATTGCAAATGGAAGAAAGGCGTTTGAGGTCTCTATGGAAAAAGAAGGCGATTATAAATTTTATCCGATGAATATAGCCCCGGTAGTGAATTCTGATAATGTAATGCTATTAGGTACCTATTATGATAAGGGCGACAGGATATTAAAGGATAAAAGTTTAGGGTTGGCTTCCTGGATCATTGATCCCAAAGGTAACGTCACATCAAAAAAATACAACTCCTGGACAGAGGACATTGGAAAGTATTTAAAAACCGACAGCAAGGGAAGGGTAGATGATATCGGTTATATTTATTTTCATAAGATTTTTCAGACATCTGATGGTAAATTTTTCGCGATTGGGGAGGGATATAAAAAAGTAGTAACCGCCGGAAGTGTAGCATTAAAAGCTATTAGCATGATTGGTGGTGGCAATGCAAACGCCACGCGGGTAAGGGTTACCGATATGGTGGTAATGGAGTTCAATGATAAATTCGAGATCACAAAAGCCTCTATTTTTGATAAATTCTCTAATACGATCGACCTGATGGCCGGGACCGATTTTTTAAGTCCGCACACAATGGCATTACTGGTGAAAATGATGGGAGGATTTGATTATGATTACACCCAACTTAGTTCCGATAAGAAAACTTTTGCGGTGGGTTTTCATGATTACGAGAAAACGTCTGACTTTAAAGGCCTTACTTTTAATTCCATCACAAACACCAATGAAGAATTGTCCAGGGATAAGATCAATCTTAAATCAAAAGCATCAGAATTAAAGGTCTTTCCAGCTAAAACAGGTTCCGTGATGATCATGGAATATTTTAAGAAAGAGAAAAGGCTTGAGATGAGATTGGAAAAACTGAACTAATCACTACTATAATAAAAAAGCCATCCCGCCTGAGGCGGGATGGTTTTTTTTATCAGGTATCTTTTACCATGGATATTTATTTTCCGCAATTAATTTATCTGCAATTCTTCTACGTGCGTCTTTACTATTGAACGGTTCCATTTTTGTAAAGCGCTTTAAACCCAGCAACATCATCCTTTGCTCATCGCCACCTGCAAAAGCATTGATGGCTTCCTTGCCTGCTTTGTTTACTTTATCGTTTGCATCATTCAAATTACAACGCATCATATCGATCTGTAGTTGTGCGGCAGCTTCACCTTGCTTGTCGGCCAGTTTCATTACACGCAGTAAAGTGCTCTCTGCAATAAAAGTTTCGATCGCCATGTCTGCAATGTTCATCAGTATTTCCTGCTCGTCCTGGATCTTCATCATCAGTTTTTGAACAGCGGCACCCGCCGTCATCAATATGGCTTTCTTCATATTCGCAATGGCTTTGCGCTCTTTTGCAAAAGGCGAATCATCATCATTCCCAAATTCAGGAATGCTCATCAATTCTTTTGAAACAGCCGTTGCAGGCCCCATCAGGTCTAGCTTTCCTTTCATCGCCCTTTTCAGCATCATATCAACGGTAAGCAAACGGTTGATCTCATTTGTTCCTTCATAAATGCGGTTGATCCTGCTGTCGCGATAAGCTTTACTGATCAGGTATTCATCGCTGTAACCATTACCCCCGTGCACCTGCACACCTTCATCCACAGCATAATCCAACACTTCACTGCCGTGTACTTTTAGCATCGCACATTCAATAGCATATTCTTCTGCGGCGCCCAACAATGCTTCATTAAATTGTTTGCCGCTTTGTTGTAATTCCACTTCCTTATCATCGATCCATTTAGCCGTTCTGTATAAAGCGCTTTCACTTGCATAGATCCTTATGGCCGTTTCAGCCAGCTTATATTTTATAGCGCCGAAATTGGCGATGGCCGTTTTAAATTGTTCTCTTGTATTGGCATAATCCACCGTCATGCTCAATGCCATTTTAGAAGCGCCGATAGCCGCAGCAGCTAATTTAAGTCTGCCGATATTTAAAATATTAAAAGCGATCACATGGCCCTTGCCTGCTTCTCCCAGTAAATTTTCGGCCGGTACTTTACAATCCTGAAAATACAACTGAACGGTAGAAGATCCTTTGATACCCATCTTGTGCTCTTCGGGCCCTTGTGTAAAACCTTCCATGCCACGTTCAAGGATAAACGCAGAAAATTTATCTCCATCTATTTTAGCAAATACAGTATACACATCTGCAAAGCCCCCATTGGTGATCCAACATTTTTGCCCGTTTAAAATATAATTTTTGCCATCTGCAGAAAGTACGGCTGTTGATTTTGCGCCTAATGCATCACTGCCACTATTGGGTTCCGTTAGTCCATAAGCCCCCTTCCATTCGCCGCTGGTTAACTTAGGAATATATTTTTTCTTTTGTTCTTCTGTACCAAAATATAATATCGGTAAGGTACCGATGCCCGTATGAGCAGCAATGGCCACACTAAAAGAAAAGCCGCCACCCAAACCTTCATTTACCAGGGTGGATGTGATAAAATCCTTGCCCAGTCCACCATAGGCTTCGGGGATAGAAGCGCCCAGGAGCCCCTGTTCACCGGCCTTAAGCATTAGTGACGGCATAAGGCCTTCTTCCATTTTATCAATACGGTCAATTACCGGTATCACTTCTGCATGCAGGAATTGCAGGCACATGTCTTTCACCATTTGGTGCTCTTCGTTGAAGTCTTCCGGTGTATAGGTTTCAAACGCATTACTTTCTTTAATTAACCATTCACCGCCTCTGAGCGATGTGGTGGTTGGTGTGGTGGTGCCCATAAAGTTTATTTTAAATTACTTATCGTTGGTTATTGAGCGTTGGCCATTGTTTGTGAGCGCTTCACCAGGCCAACTATTTTAAATTATCATACACGTTCTGCAACACTTCTTTCGCTATCTCAATTTGCCCGTTCGTTACACCATCCAATGCTTCATTCAATGTTTGATTGGCAATATTCATCGTTTGTTCCTGCAATTGCTGTGCCGCTGTGGTGAGGTAGATCATGTTGATCCTGCGATCGTCTTTTGAAGCAACCCTTCTAACTAATTTTAATCTTTCAAGATTATCTACCAACCGCGTGATACTGGGCTTATCCCTGAATGTAGCATCACATAATTGTTGCTGGCTAAGTCCGTCCTCTTTCCACAAATGATACAATACACTCCACTGCTCAATGGTAATATCTACATTGCTCTGCTTAAAATTCTTCTGCAGGCGCCTCGCAATGGCCGTGCTGGCCTTGCCGGTTATGAAACTGTATAACTCTCCTTTTTTAAATTGGTTGTTTGACATATAGTTGTTTAAGCAACTAATCAAAGATAATACTAAATTTGATTTTATAAAATTTATTTTTGTAACGGTCAGTAGTGCATGAACCCAGCATTGTTGTGTCACTCACTTGTACCGCAAACCTATATTGAGCCTTTATGACAGCGGTTTTGATCATCAGCATTTCATTGTTCCTGGGCTATACAGTACTGATCATTTATTACCGCCAAAGCTGGTTATCTATTCCCATATTTAGCCGCCCTGCCCCTATCGCAAAACCCACAACACGTATTACGGTCATTATCCCTGCACGCAACGAAGAGCAAAATATAAAAGCATGCCTGGATTCCATCTGTGCGCAGTCATATCCAAAAGAATTGTTTGAAGTGATCGTTGTTGATGATCATTCAACCGACAAGACAGCAGTATTCATCGATGACTATGCTGATCAAAACATAAAACGTATTGCGCTAAAAGATTTTATTGATGAGCCATTGAATTCTTACAAGAAAAAAGCAATTGAAGTAGCCATTCAGCGATCGGCGGGTGAACTCATTGTAACAACGGATGCAGATTGCATTGTGCCGGTAAACTGGTTACAAACAATTGCTGCATTTTATGATACCCGTCAACCAGCATTTATTGCCGCTCCCGTATCGATAAACTGCAGTAATCGTTTCATTGAAAAATTCCAGGCACTGGATTTTATGGTGTTGCAGGGAATCACGGGCGCATCTGTTTATAAAAAAATGCATAGTATGTGCAATGGCGCTAACCTGGCTTATGAAAAAAATGCATTTGAAGAAGTAGGCGAATTCAAAGGCATTGACAATATTGCCAGTGGTGATGATATGCTGCTGATGCATAAAATATACAAACGATATCCAGATAGGGTAATGTTTCTGCGATCAGAAGAAGTGATCGTTCAAACACAACCTGTAAAAAGTATGAGGGAATTTTTTGGCCAGCGCATCCGTTGGGCAAGCAAGGCGGGCAAATATGATGACAAAAGGATTTTTGGGGTGCTGTTACTTGTTTATCTTTTTAATTTGATGATGTTGGGGCTTCCGGTAATTGCAATATTCAATAATGTTCAATATTCAATACTCCATGTTCAATGCTCAATGATTACAGTATGGGGAATAATGTTTCTTTTAAAAATATTAATAGAGCTATTGTTTCTTTTTCCGGTAGCCCAATTCTTCGGTAAACAAAACATGTTGAAGCTGTTCCCTTTCCTGCAACCATTTCATATTCTTTATACTGTCACCGCAGGCCTCCTTGGTATGTTTGGAAAGTATAACTGGAAAGGCAGAAAAGTGAAATAAGGGTTCCGCCCTTTTAAAATTTCTTAATTTACAGTATGCCCCAACAGGAATTTTCTTTTTCACAACAAACCTGGAAACGCCTTAAAAAAAATAAAGGTGCCCTGTTTGGTTTGATCATTGTTATAGTTGCATTTCTTGTTGCGGTATTTGCTTACGTTATTGCGCCAGACAGCTCTCCCAATGCCGATCTGCAAACGGTAGAGATACAAGCAAAAAAACCAGGTTATTCGCAACTCTTTTTAAAAATTCCAGCAAATAACAGGCATGAAACAGGCTGGCTAAGCAAATTATTGCATGGCAGCCCCGATGATTACGGCTATCTGCCCATCACCAAATATATTATCAGAAATGATTCGTTAGCCGTTAATAAATATATTGATGAAGATACCGCCGTAGTCCGGTATTATGCTATCAGTGAGCTTACCAATAACCAACCGCAAAAATTTATTGAACAAAATATTGTCACTAAAAGATACTGGCTCGGTACAGATAGGTTTGGCAGGGATATCCTGAGCCGGTTAATTATCGGTACAAGGATTAGCCTGGCCGTTGGGCTAATAGCAGTGCTGATCTCACTTATAGTAGGCATTCTCCTCGGTGCATTGGCAGGATACTATAGGGGATGGGTAGACGAAGTGATCATGTGGCTGGTGAATGTTACCTGGAGCATTCCTACATTATTATTGGTATTTGCCATCACCATGGCAATGGGCAAAGGGCTTTGGCAAATATTCATTGCAGTTGGACTTACCATGTGGGTAAATGTTGCAAGATTGGTACGGGGGCAGGTACTGGCCGTTAAGGAACTGGAATATATACAAGCGGCAAAAGCGCTGGGATTAAAAGATAGTCGTATTATTTTACGGCATATCCTGCCAAATATTTCCGGCCCCATCATGGTCATCGCTGCAGGTAACTTTGCAACAGCCATTATCATAGAAGCAGGATTAAGTTTTTTAGGGATCGGTGTACAGCCGCCACAACCCAGCTGGGGATTGATGATTAAAGAGAATTATAATTTTATCATCACGCATAATCCAATGCTGGCAATTATTCCGGGGCTGGCAATTATGTTGTTGGTGCTGGCTTTTAATTTATTGGGAAATGGATTGAGGGATGCGATGGATGTAAAAGCCAGTTAGTAGTTAGAAATTAAGAATTAGTTCCCGTTGGGGCCACCTGTACATTCCTGTTAAACCCTTCCTCCAATGAAATAAAAGTTTCCGTTCGTTCAATGCCTTTTATTTTTTGAAGCTCGTCATGCAATACAAAACGCAATTGATTAATGTCTTTACAAACTATTTCTATGAACATACTGTAGTTACCGGTGATATAATTAAGCCGCACGATCTCTGGTATCCGCATCAGGTCTTTTGCAACCGCATCATATAAAGAACTTTTTTCAAGATAAATACCAACGAAGGCGGTAATATCATAGCCCAGTTGCTTCAGGTCAACGTTCAGCTTTGTTCCTTTTACTATCCCGGATTCCTGCAATTTTTTGATTCGCACATGGATGGTACCTCCACTCACGAATAATTTTTTTCCCAATTCTGCATAAGATATCTCAGCGGTCTCCATCATTTCGTGGATGATCTGGAGATCTAATTTGTCAAGATTTAATTTAGCCGCCATTTTTAGGTAATGTTTTTATAATTTTTCAATAATAAATACAAATATTTGAATTAATTCTATATTTACCAAATTTTTACTGAATTATTTTCAAATTATAAGCATTTTACCTAGATTTGTGATATCAAGTTCTTAATCATTGTGGGGTGATGAAATTTTTGGCAGACATGCCCCCTTGTCTCGGGGGTGGAGGTAACAGGATAAATATAGCATAGAGCCGCAAGGGTAGTAATACCTGAGCGACCGGGGTCGACCACCGAACTTTGTGCTACAACTAACTGCTCCGTGGAGGTTCGATCCCTCCCCCTACAGCGAAGCCTTCGTTTAACGACGAAGGCTTTTTTATTTGCTCCTGTCGGCGGTTAAAAATCCCGACAGCGGTAACTTTTATTGATGACGAAATTTTTAGCAGCGACCCCCTTGTCTCGGGGGTGAAGACAACAGGACAATTTTAAATTTGTCAACCTATTTTAGGACTATTCAGAGAATATCAAGGTAACAACAGTATACATTCAATCCTTCACACAACGTACAGAATAAAAATAATTTCCTTCAATGCCGTCACCATCGAGTTTGTTTGCGGAAGAACTGAGGTCGCGGAAAATGCCACCGCCTTCAAGCTCGGTTGGTGTAGAAGTCCACCAAAAACCAAATGAACCAAGGCTATAGAAATTGGAGCCTGCACAGTAGCCACCCGGAAGGGCGGTGAAACCACTACTATTAGTAACGCTGGAATCAAGGCCCCTCCAATGAGAATGCCCCTTTTCCTTCATTCGCCTTCCTGCAACATTATCTCCTCCCAGCAAGTCACCTATTAATAACCATTCCTTGTCAGAAGCTATATGCCACCCCCGGGGAGCCAATCCCCGGAGATCATTTACCGCATACCAATTGTATAATTTACCATAAACTGCCGCATAGGTTGCAGAGTCGTTATTATAATAGCAATAGGCACCCGTAGTTAGTTTGTTCCATGTGACCGTATCGGTTACGTTTGGTATGGGATCACCATTTCTGTATGTCGATACATCCAGGTTTTTTTTCATCCAGGTCTGGTTGCCAATTTTAACACTTACAAGATTAATGGGTTTCTTAACGGGAGCATGTTTAACCTGTGCCGGTACATTACTAATGAATAAAATGGTCAACAGAAGTAACACTAGTTTTTTCATGGTTGTCATTATTTATTCAACACAAAAATCATTTTTTAATTATCGCTTCTTCCAGTCGGCAGTTCTTTATTCTTTTCCCTGATGATCTCTGCCGCAATACTCACTGCAATTTCGGGCGCCGTCTTACTAAATATGTTGATGCCGATCGGGGCAAATACATGTTTCCATTTTTCGGGAGAGATGCCTTCTTCTTCGAGTTCTTTGAAAAGCGTTTCGGTTTTTTTATCGCTTCCAATAAGGCCGATATAAGCAAATTCCTTATCCAGTAATTCTTTCAATACGATCTTATCTGAACGATAACCAAATGTAATGATCACAACATGATCATATTTTGAAGCATTGATGGTTTTGCCTAACTGCTGGTAATCTTCAATGAAATGTTTTTCATTGGCAAAATTATTTTCCTGCATCGTATTCAACCCCGGCCTGTCATCATATACTTTGATGAAAAAACCAAGGAAGGACATTAATTCGGACAAGGCCAGACTCACATGTCCGCCGCCAATGATATGTATCACCTGTTGCCGGTTTATTTTTTCGGTGTACAACCATTCTTCTTCTGAAATAAATTGCAGGTTGATATTCTTATCCTGTGTAGATGATCCCCGGATGGCAATTCCTTTTGGAGAAAGTTCAATGAATTGTTGTCTGTCATTCACGATAGAAGCAATGGCCGGTTTATCTGCAGGTGATAAAGGAATAAAAACATTCAACTGGCTGCCGCTGCAGATCATTCCGGATTGATTTGAAACTGGCTGCTTATCATGAAACTGGCGCATCAATTCGATCTTATCAACTTTATCACCCAGCTGCTGCTTTGCTTTTTCTACCAGCTTATGTTCCATGATGCCACCGCCAATTGTTCCATTGAATGTACCATCAGCAGCAACGGCCATTTTAAATCCCTGCCTGCCGGGAGAACTGCCCTCGCTTTCCAGCACATGCAATAACATTACATTTATACCAGCGCTTAGCTTATCAAGTATGAATTTCCAAACACCCATACTACTTCTTTCTGTTTTCCAATATCTTCTTGAATGAGCGCCCTCGTATCTCCTCCAGCGTTAGTCCCGTTACCAGTACTTCTTCTTCAGTAATGGCGCCGCTGTTCAATGCACGTAAAAAATAATTGAGTAAGCCTTGTCCTGTAGCGGCATCATCAAAAACATCCCCGATCAATGTTGCCCTGGCTGCTTTTTCAACAAAGGTTTTCAATCTTTCGACCGCATCATCATAACTCTCCAGGAAAAATGCAAAGACCGCTGCATAACGCATGGGGAATTGCGCCGGGTTCAGGTCCCAGCCTTGGTAAAATCCATTCCACAATGAATGACGGATATGATCATATCCCTTTTTCCAGGCATGGTGAACCGTATCCCTGTTCTCTTGTAACTGTTTTTCAGTAAGGGTTTCGCCACGATGCGGGCCAATGGGCATTGTATTGGTTGCACCATCACTTAGCCAGATACCTGTGTGTGCCAATGCCACTTTCGTCATATGGTGTGCAAAATCACAAACAGGATGATCCATCTCCTGGTACTTGGCGGTGATGCTGCAGGAAGCAGTATAATCATAAGTGCCAAAGTGCATGGCGATACAGCGGCCATTACTTGCTTTGATAAAACGATACAAGGGATTGGTGCCATTAATATCCATGATAGATTGTGTGGTCTCCACCATCATCTCCATTTTCAAAACTCCTTTTTCCATTTTTAACGCTGCTTCCAGTATATCAAAAAACCCCGCAAGTGTTGCAGGTTGTTCGGGAATGGTGACCTTTGGTAACATCACAATAAAATTATCCGGTAGTTTTCCTCTTGTTTCTTTTACCAGTGTGCTTATAAAAATATCGAGCGTACGCAGGCCCCTTTCTTTCATTTCTTCTGTAAAAGGTTTTATGCGAATGCCGATAAAGGGAGGCAAGGTTCTTTCTTTCATTCCCTTTGCAACTTCCAGCGCTGCAGTTCTTGCTGTCTCATCTTCTTCTTCATTGCTGCGGTTACCATACCCGTCTTCAAAATCTATCCTGAAATCTTCAATGGCCTCTGTCTTTAATTTATCGAGCACTTTATTGTATACTTTATCGCTGAATCCTGAAGAAGTATCCATGCCAAATACATTTCCAAATACCTTGTGATCGGGTGCATAGGTCTCGAATATCTCCAGGGCCCTTGCTCCCAGGGCTCTTGCAGCATCATACTTAAATAAATTAGCTCCCCCGTATAGGGTATGCACGGGCTGGCGATCGCTCCTGTCGCCGGGATAAATTTCCTGGAAAGCAGTATTGGCTTTCTTTAAAGTATTAAATAATTGTTCCCGTTTGTTTGTTGGAATAGATAAACTCATCTTTAACTTTTTTAGTTAGCTGTTCTATTTGCAATAGTAAAAACCTAAAAGTAAATACGCTAAGTCTTGGGGTTTGACTTTTCACTTTTTACTTTCTTATTAGCTCCCTCTGTACGTCGAATATCCAAATGGATTGAGCAACAACGGCACATGATAATGCGCATCATCAAAAACCGTGAACTGTATCTCTACTTCAGGATAAAAACCCTTCACATTATTGGCTGAAAAATAAGCGCCTGTTTCAAATACCAGTTTATAGTTGCCTGGCGTTAACAATTTTTCCGGTGGCAACAGGTCTGCTATCCTTCCATCAGCGTCAGTAATCCCCTGTGCAATGGTTGCCCAGTTATTATCTACAGATTGTTGCAGTTTTGCAGTAATATTTTTTCCTGGCCTGCCAACACTGATATCCAGTACATGCGTAGTAAGTTGACTCATTTTTAAAAATTGAAAGTTTGCATCTGATAAAAGCTTTTTAAACCTTATCAAGGTTATTTTATGTTGCTCGCCCATGGCGATGTTCAATTCCTCTTCTTTTGAATTGGCCAGCCTGTTGTGTAACAAGCCTAACATTTCTTCTGCGGCCTTGCCTGTAGCACATACAATAAAAATAAATTCATATTTTTTTTCATACTCCGCATTTGCTTTAAGTAGCGCTTCGATAATTGTGTTGGGCGCTGTTGCTACACCCAATTGTTCCTTTCCTGCGAATTTTTTCTCTAAACTTTTTTTATCCCCGATCTTTGGGTGATAAGTGAATGCCTCAAGCCAATCATCAGTACTGCATTCATTATACCATACCGCTGTCGCTTTTTTAACCAACATTCCTTCCGATGCAAAAGGGAAATCTTTCATGAGCAACGACACCCATTTTGCAGAACCGCAGCAATCAAATAATTCTTCTGCGGCCTTCTGCTTTCCCAGTTCATTAAATTCTTTCAGTGTCATATTAAATCTTTAAACGTCTTAACCCCTGTAACCTCACTTCACCGAAGCTCCTTGTTCTATCCAGCACCTGATCAGGTCTCTTTCTTCCTGTGTGATATTTGTCTTATTATTCTGCGGCATTGTTTTGGTGATCACTACCCTTTGCATGATCAGGTCTTTTTTCTTTACGATCTCTTCAGGCGTATCATACATTACCCCATTGGGTGCCACTTTGTTTACATCATCTGTTGGTTTAGCAGAATGGCAGACCGCGCAACGGTTTTGTATGATGGCATTCACTTCTGAAAAACTAACGGCTGATTTACATGCATTGGGGTTCTTTGCAGGTGCAGAAATAAAACATGCTGCCAGCAAAATTATCACCGATACGGGCATCACCCAAACACTTTGTCTTCCTTTTTCTCTCAGGTTAAGATAGTGCTTTACACCCGCCGCTCCTAATGAAATGATGGCAAGGATCAACCAGGGATATTTATAACCAAATGTTGACGGAAAGTGATTACTCACCATTACAAACAACACCGGCAATGTGAAATAATTATTGTGCAAGGAACGGGCAAGCGCATTTTTTCCCAACTGCGGATTTAATGGCAAGCCTTCCTTTGCAGCATTTACCATTGCTTTTTGCGAAGGGATGATCACAAAAAAAACATTCGCTACCATAATACTGCCGATCATGGCACCAAAATGAATGTAAGCAGCGCGGCTGTTGAAAACATGGCTGTAGAAATACGCAAAGCCAACGAGTATGGCAAAGCCAGTGATCGCAAATGCGGTCTTGTTTTTGTTCAACAATGTTTTACAAAGTATATCATACAATATCCATGCTATGATGAAGGAACCGATTCCAATTGCAACGCCGGTAAGCGGACTGATATCCAAAACATTTTTATCAATTAAAAATGCAGACGCATTAAAATAATACACTACAAATAATAAGCAAAAACCCGACAGCCAGGTAAAATAAGCTTCGTACTTGAACCAGTGCAGGTGTTTGGGGATCGTTTTAGGGGCTGTCTTGTATTTTTCGAGATAATAAAAGCCGCCGCCGTGAACAGCCCAAAGGTTTCCGGCCAGTTCATCACGTACATCTTCTGTTCGATTCAATGCATTTTCAAGAAAGACGAAATAGAATGAAGCGCCAATCCATGCTATTCCAAAAGTGATGTGCATTACCCGTATCACAATGTTCAGCCATTCCATCAAATGCGCTTCCCATGGTGTTCCTTTGGCCATTAAGTAGGTACAGATGATCGCAGCTACTATGACCAGGATAATACTTACATAAATATAATTTTGAGCGCTGTTTATTTTTGCAGTGGTCTTTTCATTATCCGTCTTACTATTCTTTTTTAATAATGCAGGTAAATGATATGACATCACCACCAGCATTAATAAAATGCCTCCGAGTAAAAGATATAGTACTGTATAAAACATCAGGTGTAAAAATTTGTGAATGGGTTCTATTTAATAATTTTTCCAAACAATCTCAACCTGCTTATCCCTCCATCAGGAAATATATTTAATCGCACATGGGTGATGCCGGTGTTTTCATTTATTTCTCTCACAAATTCATGTTCATGATCTGCACTTAATTTTTGAGCGGGCAGGATCATTAGCCATTGATTCTTATCATTTATCACTTCCTCATTATTATCGGCAGTGCAACCTTCAATTGAACAACTATCGGGATAATTTCCTTTAAAATGACAGGTGTCCACCACAATACGACCGATCATCCCTGCTTTTGCCAGTTTCAATACCACCCAATCCCTGTTGCCAGGTGTACGGTTGCGCTTGGTTTCCCAACCATCTCCCATATTCACGCCGCGGCCCGGCATGATAAGGTTGCCCATTGCACTAAAGAACATATCGTTACAGGCAATTGCCTTTCCGCCATTGATCGCTGCAACCAGGTCAACTTCGTCATTTGCTGAAACAGCATCCCAGTTCTTAAAAACTTCTCCGTATACGCGTAACCGTGCCACGCCTCCATCCGGGTAAATGTGTAAACGAATATGCGTGAATAATTCACTACTATTACTTTGATAAAAATTCTGACTGCCTGCATCAAGGTGCGATTTTGGCAGGATCTCCTTCCACGTAGCATTCTCCCAATTGGTTATCGGGTCAGTATTATTAATATATGTAGCTTCCACAGATGCCTGCGGAGGATGATTACCTAGGAAAAAATTGGTATCAATATCAAAGCCGGTTATCCTTCCCGGTGTAGCTAATTGTACTACGGCCCAGTCGTGGCCCGGAACACGCTTCCGACGGCTCTCCCATCCATCCATCCATTTACCACGGTCGGTATATTTATCTGTAATGAATATACCTCGCCCCGGCTTGATAAGGTTTTCTTTTTCAGCAAAAAAATCATCCGTGGCATATAGAACCTTTCCTCCCAATCTTTCTGCAGCAAGGTCGGTAAGTTGGGTAAAGGCCGGGGGCTCTTTGATGATTTCTTTTACAGATGTAAAAGCCATTGTCCTGCATTTTTGTTGATGATCGAATTATTTTGATAGACCGTTATTCCATTCACAATTGATTGTTCCACTACACCAGTTAACTCTTCGCCAATATAGGGACTTATTTTATGCCTGAATAAAATATCCCCTGTTATTATTTTCTTTTTTCCATAAGGGTCCCACACCACAAGGTCGGCATCATATCCAATGGCAATCTTTCCTTTTCTTTTATCCATGCCAATGAATTTTGCAGGATGATCTGTCAATAAAGGAATGAATTTTTCAAGCGGTATATTTTCTTTTAATGCAGTCCAGCTTGCAGGCAGTAAGAACTGCAGTCCTGCAATGCCTCCCCATGCTTTGTGCAAATTACCGCTTTCGATCTCCTTGATAGAAGGAGGCGCCGGTGAATGGTCGGTAGTTATAAAATCCAGTACAGTATTCTGCAAAGCTTCTTTCAATTGTTGATTGTTTTCCTTTTCACGGATCGGTGGCGCACATTTATAAATACATTTTCCATCCGGGATATTTTCCGCATTGAAATAAATATAATGGGCACAGGTTTCGGCAGTGATAGGCAAGCCTTCTTTTTTTGCTGCTTCAATATCCGCTAATGCTTCCGAAGATGAAACGTGTACGATATGAACACGGCAATTATATTTTCGGCAGAGCCTTATCATTAAAGCTATTGCATCATTCTCCCATTGTTTTGGCCTGCTTGCCAGGAAAGCCTTATAGCTTGTTGGATATTTTGAAAGTTCATTGGGGTAATCCCCGTCCAGTTCGCAATGTACCAATAAAGGAATGGCATGCTTTGCAATGATGGGCATTGCTTCATCCAGGTCCTTTTCTGTAACATTTGGAAATTCATCAATACCCGAATGTGTGAGAAAGCATTTGATCCCCAATACGCCGGCTTTGATCAATCCTTCTAATTCATTTGTATTACCGGGGACCAGTCCACCATAAAAACCACAGTTCACATTCAGTTTATTTTTTGAAGCTGCTTGTTTCTCATGAAAAGCTTTTACTGTTGTTGTAACCGGGCTTGCATTCAAAGGCATATCAACTATAGTTGTGATGCCCCCGGCAGCCGCAGCCTGTGTTGCTGTATCAAATCCCTCCCAATCTGTACGGCCAGGTTCATTGATATGAACATGTGCGTCAATGATGCCAGGCATTAAAATATTGTCGCCGACAGTTGTGGCATCATCTAATTTAGCGTGATGGATGGCTGTAATGACTCTATTCGCAAAGCATATGGTAGCGGGTTGAAGTTTCCCATCTAACCAGCATCGATCACTATATATTTTTTTTTCTTCGCTCAATTTTATTATCCAAAATTTGTGGGCTGAAGCCCATGAAAAAAGCCTTGCCAGTTTCATTGCTCTGCTCTTTTGCCCCGCTCTTCAGAGCGGGGATAGAAATTAATTTCCATACAATCCCATCAACACTTTTTCAGGAGTAATGGGTGCTTCATACGGCACGCTTGCCTTTGCATTGAACGCCAGTACAGCATTCCGAATGGCGAAATATGCACCAATACCATACATTAGTGGTGGTTCGCCAACTGCTTTTGATTTAAAAATTGCCAGGTCGCTTCCATCAGTATTTAAAAAATGTACATTTATTTTTTTAGGCACTGCGTAAATGTCCGGGATCTTATAAGTTGACAATGCATTGGATAATAATTTTCCATTTTCATTGTACACCACTTCTTCCATCGTCATCCACCCAATACCTTGTACGATACCGCCTTCGCACTGGCCAAGATCGACATCCCGGTTGATGCTGGTGCCAAAATCATGCACTACGTCCACTTCATCAATTTCATAGGTTCCTCGTATACAGTCAACCGTTACTATCGTCAGTGCTGTGCCATAAACATGATAGGCGAAAGGATGGCCTTTTTCAGTTGTCTTATCATAATAAATATAAGGTGTGGCGTAATGCCCCTTGGCACTGAGGTTGATCCGTTTAATGAATGCCTGTTGTATTAAATTCTTCCAGTTAAACACCGAAGCCTCGTCATTGATGTACACCACCTCTTCTTTTATCTCCACACGCTCTTCTTCATTGCCTGTTAACTCTGTTTTAATAAAGGAGAACAGCCGTTCTTTGATTTGATCACAGGCATCCAGCAATGCTTTCCCATTCAGATCAGCTGTGGAACTGGCTGCCGAAGGAGATGTATTGGCTACCCTTGTAGTATTAGTGCTTTCTAATTTTATTCTTTCAGCAGCAATACCAAAACATTTTGCCGCTACCTGTATCATTTTTGAATTTACGCCCTGGCCCATTTCAACGGCGCCTGTGCTTACTCCTACACTTCCATCCGAGTATACATGTACCAATGCCCTTGCCTGGTTCATCATAGTGTTGGTAAATGAAATACCAAAACATACCGGCATCATTGAAAGCCCTTTTTTATGAAATGTATTTTGCTGATTGAATGTGTTGACCTCTTTTTTAATTGCTTCAATATCGTACGCGTTCACCACTTCATCCCAGCAATGCTTTGCTTCGCATTCTGTAACGATCTGGCCATATGGAAATTCATCACCGTTATCCATCATGTTCTTTCTTTGTATAAGCGTGGTATCGATCCCTAAACTTCTCGCAGCATGGTCTATCGCAGCTTCTATCACAAACATTCCCTGTGGGCCGCCAAAACCACGAAAGGCTGTATTGGGAGGCAGGTTTGTTTTACAGGAATGTGCAGTTACATTTACATTAGGAACATGATAACTATTGGTTGCATGAAACAGGGTTCTTTCCAAAATTGCAGGCGACAGGTCTGCCGCAGCGCCACCGTTCTGGTAAAAGGTTGCCTCGTAGGCCATAATATTATAGCCTTCATCCAGCCCAATTTTATAATCGCTGCTGTAAGGATTTCTTTTGCCCGTCATGCGCATATCTTCCATACGGTGAGGAATACATTTTGCCGGACGTTTTAATATCCATGCTGTCATCGCTGCCATTGCACCCCATGCAGAAGCCTGGTCTTCCTTACCACCAAATCCGCCACCAAGGCGGGGTACATCCACTTCAACTTTATTCATGCCAAGGCCAAGCACCCTTGCCACCGTACGTTGCACCTGGGTAGGCCCCTGCGTGGAGGAAAAAATCTTTACGCTGTTGTGTTCTATCGGGTACGCATATGCGCCTTGTGTTTCCAGGTATAATTGTTCTTGTCCGCCCGATTCTGTTCGTCCTTCAAAAATGTATTTGCATTTTGTAAATGCATTTCCAGTATCTCCCTTTACAAATTTTCTTGATACACTTAATAATTTACCTTGCTTAAACGCCTCTCTTGGGTCAGTGATAACCGGGAGTGGTTCTATATCGATCTTTATCGCTTTTATCGCTTCTTCAGCGGCATCTTCATTTTCTGCTACGATCAATAAGATGGGTTGTCCCTGGAAATGAACTTCTCCATCCGCCAACAATGGTTCATCAGGAATGATACCGCCAATTTGATTTTCTCCCGGAACATCTTTGCAGGAAAATATCTTTACAATACCTTCCATTTGTTCTGCAGCAGAAAAGTCAATGCTTTTTATCTTACCATGTGCATTGGGTGAATCAAAGACCTTTACAAACAAAACGCCTTCCATTACAGGTATATCATCAACGTAGGTTGACCTGCCCGTGACATGTCCTGCTGCATCGATATTTCCGGAATTGTTTTTCATACCTTGCCCTGCCCTATCCCCCTAAAAGGGCACAAGGGCATTTCGTTTGATTTATGTTTGTAAAATATCTTTAACTGTTACGATTAAATTTTTATCCAATGATATCATATGCGCTAAAAATAATTGGCGTAATAATAATCGTTTATAAGTTTCTGTTCCTCTTGCATCACTGATCGGTGCTATTTCTTCATTCATTATTTTAATAGCTTCTTCAATTATCTCTTTATTGATCTTCTTCGCTTTTAAAAATTCAATGGTATTTGTAAGGTATTTGGGGAAAGGTGCTACACCACCTGCTGCTAAATGAATATCGGCAATGGTTCCATCCTTATTCAACTTAACCTGGCAGGCCGAATTTACACTGGCAATATCCAGGTGTGTACGCTTGCATACTTTCTCAAAACTGAACGAGCTATTTGTCGGTGGCGTGAAAATAATTTTTTCAATGATCTCATCCGGGGCTTTATCTGTTTGCTTATAGGCTTTATAAAAATCCCTGAGTTTAATGACCCTTTTGTTGCCATTCTTACTAAGCTGCAGGTCACTATCCAATGATAAAAAGAAAATACTCATGTCCCCAATGGGTGAAGCATTTACGATATTGCCTGCCATCGTAGCCATATTACGGATAGGGGTAGATGAAATAAGCTTGATGTGTTTTGCAAGGTCAGGAAAGAATCCCTGTATCAATTTCGATTCGGCGAATTGCGTAACTGTTACGGAAGCCCCAATATGGCATTGTTCATTCTCAAATGATATTTCTTTTAACCGGGCATCATCAAACAAATGTTGTAAAGCAGATTTTTTTACCGTCAACGCCTTTTGTACAATCAGGTCAGTACCACCGCCAAACATTATTTTTTCTCCAGGAGTATTTGCCTGAATTGCATCGCCTTGAATTGCATCGCCTTGAATTGCACCGGCCTGAATTGCACCGGCCTTCAGGCCGGTGTAATCTTTTAATTGTTGTAAGCGCTCTTTTATTTCCTGGAAATAAGCAGGAATATATTTTTGCTCCACCAGCCATTCAATGGTTCCCTTTCCTGGTTTATCTACCATCTTTTGAGAAAGGATAGCCGCAGCTCTTTCAATGGATTTATATCCCGTACAACGACAAATATTTCCATCGATCGAAGCAATGGCCGCTTCATATTGTTTTGCATTTTCATTCAGTACAAATCCTGTCAACGACATTACAAAACCAATGGTACAAAATCCACATTGCGTTCCATTGGTATCAACCATTGCCTGTTGTACGGGAGATAATTCAGTATTGCCTTTCCTGTCGGCAGGCAGGTTCACCCCTTCCACCGAAACAATATGCTTGCCATTTGCATTGCCCAATGGCATCAGGCAACTGGTCATAGAACGATATACCAGTTTTCCATGTTCCATATCTCCCACCAAAACAGTACAGGCACCGCAATCACCTTCACGGCACCCGATCTTTGTTCCCACCAGTCTTTTGTGATACCGTACATAATCTAAAACGGTACCGCCTGTACGCTGATCGGTCTCTACCAACTGATTATTTAATATGAATCGGATCATCAATATTCTTTTTTTAGGGTACTTTCGCTCCATTTTTTAAACGCTTCCAATGCTTCTTCTCTGAACATTTGCCGCGTAAATAATTTTCGTTCTTTAACAGGTTTAGCGATCTCCTCATAAATGAACTGATCATCAAATTGTATTTTTGCCGCATCTTCTTTTGAATTGGCATAGTACAGTTTTGCCGGTCTCGCCCAATAGATAGCGCCCAGGCACATGGGGCAAGGTTCGCAACTGGTATATATCTCACAGCCTTCCAGCTGAAAACTATTCAATGCAATGCAGGCATTCCTGATAGCCACCACCTCGGCATGTGCCGTAGGATCATTGCTGGAAGTAACTTCATTCGCACCTCGCGCAATGATCTTTCCATCTTTAACCACCACTGCACCAAAAGGCCCACCCTTGCCTTCTTCTACGTTGGCCACCGACAAGCGAATAGCCTCTAACATAAATGCTTTATTTTCTGTACTCATGTTTTTAATTTTTTGTCCGCAGCGGACCATTTTGCAAAACTTTACCCTTCATTTCCATATGAAAATGTTGAACTATCATGGCAGCAAAAGTGTAGCAACGATAAAAATAACAAATTGGCTGTTAGCAGACAAATACATGGCTTACTAAATAAGGTAGCCATCCCGTCGGGCCGCAGCGCTTATCTTTGTAACAGGAGGCTTATTTTACTGCAATGAATATCGATCATAAAAATTTATCCCGGGAACAGCGCATTTTAGCTATTCAGCGGCTCACCGCATTATGGGCTTTTAGTGAATCGGGGCTGGGAGGCATCATGCATGCTTTGCAAATACCTTTTACAGGTCTGGTCGTAGGCGGACTGGCAGTGATCTTAATCAGTTTCATTGCACAAATTTCTGAACATCAATACAAAGAGATCTTAAAAAGTCTTTTGCTCGTGTTGATAATTAAGGCTATGGTAAGCCCCTACACCCCTTTCCCCGCTTACATTGCAGTGTCTTTCCAGGCCATTTTAGGTTATGCTTTATTCAATCTTTTTCGCATCAACCCGCTTAGTATTTTGTTACTTAGTATCATTACCATGCTTGAGTCGGCAATACAACAATTGCTTATCCTCACGCTATTCTTTGGACAATCAATCTGGAAAGCAACCGACATTTTTGTTGCAGCTGTTGTAAAACAATTAGGAGTGGCTGCAGTTAATGGTGGCCAATGGGTAATTGGGACCTACCTCTTTATCTATCTGGCGGGAGGGGTCTGCATTGCCTGGTTAGCCTGGAAAATAGTAACCCGCTTTTCTATTGGCAATACCCCAATGGATTGGAGAAACGATACTGCTTTCAGCAAGGAAGACTATGCCGTTATTCCGGACAAAAAAAACAACAAGAAAAAATTATGGTTACTCGCTTCAATACTTGTAGCCCTGTCGATTGCCATGTTTTTCATTGCTTCTGGTACAAAGCAAGGATGGATGGCAGTTTTAAAAACGATCAGCTGGACACTTACTGCGATCATCATCTGGTTCCTGCTCATCAATCCATTTCTTACAAAGCTCATTAAACAGTTCTTACAAAAAAAAGAAGGGCGATATAATGAAGAGGTATCCAGGACATTATCTTTTTTGCCCGTACTAAGACAGTTAACTGCTACCGCCTGGCAAAAAAGTAGCCCATATAAAGGTTGGAAACGATTAGATTTTTTTCTTAGCACATTGATACATTGGTCGCTTACTTATAATGATCAGTCCGCAGGATCCGGTGGACCTATAACAGAGCCGACCTTCAAAAAAACTGCATGAGCATTATTATTTTTTCAAGGCCCATCCACAGTGGCAAGACCAGTGAATTGCAGCATTGGTGTGATAAGCATGTATCAGCCAAAATTGGCGGAGTGTTGATGCCCGATATTGATGGCACAAGGAAAATTTTTGATATCCGGACAAAAGAAATTTTTGATATAGAATGTAAATATCCTGCTAACACAAGAGAACCTTTACAATCAGTTGGACAATATCATTTTTTCAGCAAAGGTTTTGAAAAAGCCAATACCGTATTACTGGAAGCATCGGCCAGCGGTTGTGATTGGGTGATCATTGATGAAGCAGGAAAGCTGGAACTGCAGCGAAATGGACTTTACGAAGCAATAAAGGCCTTAACAGAAAGATTGGTATACCAGGGCACAGACAAGCATTTATTAATTGTTGTACGTGATAGCTTATACGAAGCTATAGTATCATTCTTTAACATCGCTGATCACCAGTTGGTGCATCAGTTAAACGAAATCACCCTGTCGGCGGCCGCAGGCCCCGACAGCGGTAATTAAAAGAATAAATTTCCCGATTATTCATGCATCACAAGAATGGGCAACTTGCTTTGATAGGTCAGTTTTTTTGTCCTGTCTGTCCTAAATAATTTTCCAAGAAATGAATGGTCTTTCTTAATAACGATCATCATATCAATATTTCTGGTTTCAGCAAAAAGATTCAATGCTTCATCTACATCATATAAACGCATGAAATAAAATTCCGGGTTATAATCTGCAAATAATTGTTTCAGGTCCTGCTTCTCTTTTTCATAATTTTCTGTAAGAGAAATGAAATGGTCTTCATCTACATTCACAATATGCAACTGTGGGTGAAATACGTCCAGGAAATCCTTGATAGGGCCAGATGGTGTAGAATTCAATGTATTCTTAAAATCAGATGTAAGCATTACATTCTTAATAGGCTCAAAGGAGGCGTTTTCAGGAACGATTAGAACCGGGCAGGCTTTGGTTTCTGCCATCTTTAGTGTATTGCTGCCAAAGAAAACCTGTGCCAGTGCAGATTTTCCGGTGATCCCCATGATCACGAGGTCGGCTACACGATGCCTTGCCGCCCTTTCCAGCCCATCTACAAAATCATCTTCATGATGTGCCAGCACTTCCATCTTCACAATATGATCTTTCATCAATATCTCTTTCAGGTTTTCCAGGTCTGCCAGGGCCTTCTCAGCCTCTGAAGGCTTTGAATAGCTATGGTACAAAACCAGGGTTACACCATAATGCCCTACCAATAACTGGGCAGCATAACGGGCTGCGTGTAAGGATGTGGGAGAAAAATCAACAGGAACAATAACGGTATTCATACTTTTTAGTTTAGTCTAATCATATTAAATAATTGTTGCAAATTAAAGCATTTTCCGCTAATCACTGGGAAAGTATTAGCTAAATATCTACACGTTAAGTGATCTTTATGTTACAGGCTGCTGTACTACTATTCAAAATTGTTGCGTCGCACTCTTGTACCATATACCGCTATGCAACATTTCATTTCAACGCAGCATTAATTATCTTTGCGTTCGATGGCACAAAAAAAATTACAGCGCTTTGCCGACCTAAAAACCTTTTCCAACGTGTTGGAATACCCACAAGGCATGCAGGGTAATTGGAAGGCGTTTTTTAAAAATGAGCACCCGCTTGTACTTGAACTGGCATGTGGCCGTGGAGAATACACGGTTGGACTGGCAGAATTATTTCCCCAACAGAATTTTATCGGCATTGATGTAAAAGGTAACCGGATGTATATAGGCGCTAAAAAATGCCTGGCTGATAATATCGCTAATGCGGCTTTTTTAAGGACGCAGATCGAAAAACTGCCTGATTATTTTTTGGAAGGAGAAGTTGATGAGATATGGATCACTTTTCCTGATCCGCAACTACGCACTTCGAAAGCAAAAAAAAGGTTAACGCATCCCCGCTTTTTACGGTTATATCGGCAAGTGTTAAAATTAAATGGCTTTATTCATCTTAAAACAGATTCACCGGCCCTATATCATTTTACCAAAAAGGTCATTGAATTATACGATCTCAAAATTGTGGAAGACTGCAATAACGTGTATCACCAGCCCCAAATAGAAGCAGCACTTAAAATAAAAACACATTACGAAAAGCTGGACATTGCCCAAAGCAAAAAAATACATTACCTTAAATTCATGCTCCGCCCCGAATTAAAAGATATTGACCAGCAATTACAGGAAATTTTAAAAAATGAAGAGCCCATTAATTGAAGGGGAAGATTATTATTATAACGAGCAGGGTTATATTGTACTTACCGAAAAATATCACCTGCAAAGGGGGTATTGTTGCGGAAACGGTTGCCTGCATTGCCCTTATCTGTATATAAATGTTCCTAAAGCCTCCTCACCCCCACCAAAGGAGGGGTTTGAAGAAACTGAGAATTAATTGTATCTTTTATATCATGAAGAAGAAAGTAACGGTTGTTAAAAGCAGGGCAAAAAAAGAAATGCCTAAGAATACACTCAAAGAGTATAGCTTTTTTGTTGATGTATATGAAGTTGTTCGGCAAATACCCAAAGGAAGAGTCACCTCTTATGGAGCTATTGCCGCTTACCTTGGGTCCAGGCTATCTGCCCGTATGGTAGGCTGGGCAATGAATGCAGCCGGTTCTGCCAAGCCAAAAGTACCTGCACAGCGGGTTGTGAACCGAAACGGGATACTTAGTGGCAAGCATCATTTTTCCACACCAACCTTTATGGAAGAACAGTTAAAAAAAGATGGGGTAAACGTAAAAAATGATACTGTTGTAGATTTTAAAAAAAGATTCTGGGACCCTTCAACAGAACTGGCACTCTAATCCCTTTATATTTTACCATGGCTAATACGATCATAAAAGGCAGTGTTTCTTTCGTTAATCACGAAAAAAAATATATCATCATTGAATATGAGCAAAATGGCAAGAAGAAAACGGTGAATGGCAGTATTGATGAAGAACTGCAAAAAAAATTAAAAGCCGAAAAGAAAATTAAGAAGATGCATCATTTTCATATCGGCGATGCAGTTAACTTTAATATCAGAATAGCTGACAGGGGCGACCGCATGATCGCCACAAATATTCAATATCTCTACAATACCGCACTGGACCTGCTCATCAATAGATCCCGTACGGAAAATAATTTCATTGGTTATTTAAAAATTGTGGATGATAAATATTTTGTAAAAGAAATAGATAGTTATCTTTTCTTTCCCCTACCCATATCTCCCTGGTTTATAAAACCAACAGAGAAAGAACTTAATGAAGCAGTGACCTTTTCGCTGGAGAACACAGATAAGAAAGATAAGATAACCGCAAAGCTTTATAATAATAGTTATATCCCCGAATTTTATGCAGCTGTAAAATTGCATAAAGCCAAAACACCCGTTGATGCTGAAGTCTATAAGATAACACCGCATGGTATTTACCTGAATGTGATCGGGGATAAGATACAGTCAAAACTTGCTCCGGCAGAAAATAGTACCACCAGCCTGAAGATCGGAGATAAAATTAAAGTGTTGATCACTTACCTGAGTACGTCAAGGATAATTGTAGAACCAATTGTGTAGTAAAGTTCCAGTTGATCAATTATAGTAAGGGCTTATCAGCAAATAAACCATGATCCCCGAAAAAGCAACATAAAACCATATCGGCCAGGTGATCCTTACTAATTTTTTATGTGCTTCGTATTCGCCAGTCAGTGCCCGGTAGGCAGTAAACAAGATGAACGGGAGCATAATTGCTGCCAATGGGATATGCGTGAGCAGGATGATATAATAAAATATCCTTAATCCGCCCGCCTGTAATTTTTCTTCGTCACTAAGTATTCCATCATGATTAATGTCACCAAATTTTGTTTCGCCTGCCAATAAGTGATGGGCGATATAAGAAACCAGGAATAGCACAGATAATACGATGGCAGTAAGCATTATCTTTTTATGCACCCGGTATTTTTTTTGTTTAGCCGTAACAAGGCCTGCGCAAAGCAATATCATTACCAGGGAATTGATAATGGCATTTGCAACGGCAAAGATGTGAACATTAAATCCTAAGTTAACATTCAGTTTGTATTTACTTAGCGATGCCACTGCTGCAAATACCACGATCGATACGGTATAAATTAAAAGCCTTGCTTTTTTATCATTCTTATTAAAGGTAGCGGGTAACATCATTTTTTATTTTCTCTATTTTTTTTCCGGGTAAAAATGACCGCCATAATGAATACGATGCCGATGCCAAAAAAGATAACGGGCAATAAGGGGATAAAGTCCCTGAAAAGAGAGGGGGCTTTTTTGTCCCGTTCAAGCATTAATAGCGGGATATCTCTTACTAATTTTGCCTGTTTAACCGAATCAAATCCGTCATAATACCCCCTTACGATCCTGTTGCTGTCGAGTAAAAAAAAGTATGGAGTATGGATGAATGCAGTATCCACTTCCGTATCTGCAAGTCCGGCCTTAAGTTCATTCAAAGCAAAATCATATATCTCTTTTTTGTCGCCGGTTACAAACCACCAGGTATCGTGGTTGGCATTAAAACGATCAGCAAATTTTCGCAATTGCGGCACAGAGTCGTGCAACGGATCAACAGTTATGGAGATGAATTGCACAATACTGTCATTCTGTTTAAATGAGTCTTGTAGTCTTTTCATTCTGAGGGCAAGTCCCGGGCATAGCGATGGGCATCTTGAAAAAAAGAAATCAATGACCAATACTTTTCCATGCAGGTCATCCAAAGAAGTATGCTTGCCCAGCTGGTTCACAAAATGAATGTTCTTTACTTTATGCCAGATAGTATCCGTGGTCGTTTTCCCGTTCTTTTCTTTTACGATCACACTGTCGGGTTCAAAATATTTCCCAGGCATTTGTACGGCATCCTTGCTATAGTATTTTACCAAAAAATACCCGGTCAATGGCAATAGTATTGCCAGCATTAGGGCTAATATCGATTTCTT
The DNA here is from genome assembly GCA_025362055.1 of Bacteroidota bacterium. Lineage (GTDB taxonomy): Bacteria > Bacteroidota > Bacteroidia > Chitinophagales > Chitinophagaceae > Ferruginibacter. Next base: position 9,946 of record JANYIM010000088.1, on the reverse strand, counting down.
ACTCATAATTTCTTTACTACGGCTACAAATTTACATCAATGAGATCCAAATAAATAATAAACAAAAACCATCCGCGGTCAGGCGAATGGTTCATAATATTTTTAAACGTTCCTGCTTAAAATATACCTTATGGTTTTTCACCCTTCTCGATCGCCGCTGGCTGGTGCTGTTCTGTTTGTGCAGGGCGGCTGCCGGCATTGGTGTTCCTCAGTATCTTCCAGCTATTACCATCCCATAAAAAGGCGGTAATGAACCAGATGAAAAGGCAAAGTGGCACTACGATCGTCATGATCATATTTCTTATCTCATCACCAAGATGCATAAAGATCGAAACAATATAGTAGGCTTTGGCCAGTGTTAAAATGCAAACCATTCCTTTGAAAGCGAGTACAAGTGTTGGATTGGGATTGGCGCCTTTGTGAATATTATAGATGGTTAAACCAATACCCAACTCAATAACCGTTAAAACAGACAATAACCAAAATGTCTTCCATATTCGTTTTGTGCCTGAGCCATGTTCCGGTGCCAGGCTGATATCCGCTGATGTTGCTGCTGAACTCATAAAATGCGTTTATTGATTATCGTTACTATTAAGTTATATCAGGTAAAAACATAAGAATACAAATACCCAAACCAGGTCCACAAAGTGCCAGTACAGTCCGGCCTTCTCGATCATTTCATAATGCCCGCGCTGGTCAAAATGGCCCAGTTTTGTTTTAGCCAGCATTACAATATTAATGATCACACCACTGAATACGTGGAAACCATGAAAGCCGGTTATTCCAAAGAAATATCCGCCAAAAGCGATCGGGCCTGGGTTTGATACATGCAGGTCGGATGACTGAATAAGGCTTATCAATTCCGCATCTGACATCGTTTTTACATCATGTACAACCGCTTCTCCCCCATGGTGCAAAGTTGCTGCAATAGAAGCGAGTTGATCGTGAGGTGTTTTTTGTAATGCCGCCAACATCGCATCATGCGCCACTTCCAGCCCCCAGGGATTAGATTTTACGGTAGTTGGTAAGATCGATAATGTTCCGTCTTTTAGTAATGCTACGTGTTCGCCTGTCAATAAGTGCGTCCACTCCCATGCCTGGCAACTTAAGAACGCAAGGCCACCAAAGATCGTTAGTATCATGTATTTTTCTACTCCCTTGCGATTCATCTTATGGCCTTCATGCACAGCTAATACCATTGTAACAGAACTGAAGATCAGGATAAAGGTCATCAAACTTACGAATGCCAAAGGCAGGTTAGCATGGCCTGCAAAAGGAAAGGCATTAAATACATGGTTAGGGTCGGCCCAATTGTTCACGCTAAAGCGGATCGTTCCGTAACTGATCAAAAATGCCCCGAAAGTGAAAGCGTCACTCATTAAAAAGTACCACATCATCACTTTACCATAACTGGCATTGAAAGGGCTTCTTCCGCCGTTCCACCATTTGGTATTTGTTGGTATCGCTGTTGTTGACATATAAAATATTAAGTTCTGAATTTTATTTTTTAAGTGCAAAAGTTAATTTTACCTTATAACTTTTATCTGATCATCAATAAAAATATCAATAAATAAATCCAAAGTATATCTACAAAATGCCAGTATGTACTCACCAGGTCCACCGGTACACTATCATAGCTTCTTGTTCTTTTACTAAACCCTTTTACCAGGGTCACCGCCAGGGCGATAACACCACCCACCACGTGTATTGCGTGTAAACCAACGATCACGTACAGGAATGAGTACGAAACATTGGACTGGAGTGTTACACCTATTGCCCAGAGTTGTTTAAAACCCAGCACCTGTAATACAATAAAAAGAACTCCTAAAAGAAGCGTCGCAACCATCAGGTTCCTGTATTTCGTCATCTCTCTCTCCCTGAAAGCCTTGCCCGCCATATAAATGGTAGCGCTGCTCAACATAATTACAGCAGTGCTGTACCAGAACAACTGTGGTAGTTCAAACGTAAGCCAGTTAGCCTGGTTGCGCTTAACAATATATGCACTGGTTAACCCTGCAAACATCATCAGTATACTTCCGATGCCCACCCACAGGGTAAATTTATGCGGATGAATTTTTTTTCTTTGTTCCATCACCACCGTACTCATTCAAAATATTTTACGTCTCTTAACCGATCTTATTTGCATATAAACTCAGCAATACGATCATTAAATAAAAATAAGAACCGAACATTACTCTTCTTGCACTACCCACATCCATCTTTATATATAACCTGATGCTCAGTAATAACATCGCCAGATTACAAGCCAACACGATCCACATACTAACGATCCCGCTCATATTAAAGTAATAAGGCAACACGCCAACCGGTATCATCATTGCACTGTACATGATCGTTTGCAGTGCAGTGAATTTTGTTGGCCCCTTATCACTTGGCAGCAGCTTGAATCCGGCGGCAGTATAATCCTTATGTGCCACCCAGGCAATTGCCCAAAAATGAGGGAACTGCCAAAGAAACTGGATACCAAATAATATCAACCCGCCCGTCCAAACAATGGGGGTGTCATAAAAACCTGCCACCCAACCGATCAAACAAGGCAATGCGCCTGGAAATGCACCAACCAATACCGCTATCGAATTAATTTTTTTTAACGGCGTATAAATAAAACCGTATAAAAACAAACTGAGCAACCCTATCAACGCACTTTCCATGTTGAACCAATACCACATTATGAATACGCCCAAAGCGCCGGCAATAACGGCAAAGACCGTTGCTTCGGTCACGCTCATCCTACCGCTTGCTACGGGGCGCCTGGCAGTTCGCTTCATCAGTGCATCGGTATTTTTTTCTAATACCTGGTTAATGGCATTTGCTGATCCGGTGATCAACATTCCTCCTGCAAAAAGTAAAAGAACTTGTAGTAAATCAAATCTTACATTTGGTGCCAGCAGGTAACTTACTACGGTACTGAATACCACCATAAAACTTAAAGTGAATTTGATCAATTGAAAATAATCTTTCACTTTGCTCGTCAACGTAAACGATGTTGAGTTGCTTATAGTTGTATTCTCCTGCATGTATATTAATTTGCAAATGTGCCAATATGCAAATTTTAGTTCGTCACATTTTTTATTAAGCGCTGGTCTTCTGTTTTTTGCCCATTAGTGGCTCGTCTCATCCGCTCCCACCGGTACATTTTGCGGAATGAACTCATGTCCGTCTTTGGCATAATCATAAGCGCCACGATGTACCTCAGGTATTTCGCCAACCCAGTTACCATGCCCGGGGTTGATGGGTGTTGTCCATTCCAATGTATTAGAACCCCATGGATTTGTTGTTGTTACTTTTCTTCCTTTGAACATACTGTAAAAGAAGTTGAACACAAATAATAGTTGAACAGCAAATACGATCATTGCCACAAGACTAATGAATTCATTTAAACCACCGAACATTTTAAAGGATTCCCAGTTAGAGAATTCATAATAACGGCGAGGCATACCTGCCAAACCTTCGTAGTGCATTGGCCAGAAAATAAGATAAGCGCCGATAATGGTTACCCAAAAATGTATATACGCCATTGTATTATTCAGGTACCTGCCAAACATCTTGGGGAACCAGTGATATACCCCTGCGAACATACCAAAGAAAGACGCCACACCCATTACAATATGAAAGTGGGCAACTACAAAATAAGTATCATGCAGGTGAAGATCCAATGCTGAGTTTCCAAGGAATATGCCTGTTAAACCACCACTGATGAATAAACTTACAAAGCCAATGGCGAATAGCATACCCGGCGTGAACCTGATATTGCCCCGCCACAAAGTGGTTAACCAGTTAAATACTTTGATAGCCGATGGGACCGCGATCAATAAAGTCAGCAATACAAAGAAAGAACCAAGGAAAGGATTTAATCCCGTGACAAACATATGGTGCGCCCAAACCAGGAAGGCTAGTATAGCGATCGCAAATAAAGATCCTACCATGGCCATGTAACCAAAGATGGGTTTACGGCTGTTCACACTAAGGATCTCTGAACTCATCCCCATGGCCGGTAACAATATAATATATACTTCGGGGTGCCCCAGGAACCAGAATAAATGCTGGAATAGGATCGCACTCCCCCCTTCATTGGGTAATATCTTACCCGCAATAACAATATCACTTAAGTAAAAACTCGTCCCTAAATTTCTGTCGAACAGTAATAATATAGCGCCTGATAACAACACAGGGAAAGATAAAACCCCTAATACTGCAGTGAAGAACAGTGCCCATACGGTCAATGGCAATCGCGTCATGCTCATGCCTTTTGTACGCATGTTCAATATGGTAGTAATATAATTAAGTCCTCCCAATAGCGCACTAACAATGAACATGGCCATACTCACCAGCCAAAGGTCCATGCCGATCTTACTTCCACTCGACGCATCACCCAATGCACTTAGCGGCGGGTAGATCGTCCAGCCCCCGCTGGCAGGGCCTGTTTGAACAAACAGTGAAGAGAACATGATAACAGAAGCGATGAAGAAGAACCAGTAACTCAGCATATTTAAAAACGGAGATGCCATATCCCTTGCACCTACCTGTAGTGGTATCAAAAAGTTAGCGAAGGTTCCACTCAATCCTGCCGTTAATACAAAGAACACTAATATAGTTCCGTGCATGGTAACCAATGCATAGTAAAATTCTGGTTGTAATTTTCCGCCCTTTGCCCAATGCCCCAGGAAATCTTCCAGCCACGGAAAGGTAGAATCGGGGTAGCCCAATTGTAAACGAAAGATCACCGAAAACAAGCCGCCAATGATGGCCCATATCATACCCGTTACCAAAAATTGTTTGGCGATCATTTTATGATCCTGGCTAAAAACGTATTTCGTTATAAACGTTTCGTGGTGATGATGTTCATGATGTGTATCATGTGCTCCATGAACATCTGCACCGTGCAATGTGGCTACGCTACTCATATCTTATTTTTTTTCTTCCCGCCTGAGGCAGAACCTTTAAATTATTTATTCCCCTGCAGTACTGCAGCAACTTTTATTGAACTGTCTGTTGCGGCCGGTGCTTTTTCCGGATGAACCGTAAAATATTCCGACTTCTGTTCTGCCAGCCATTTTTTATATTCAGCCATAGTTTCAACAATGATCACCCCTCTCATGGAAAAGTGCCCCTTGCCGCACATCTGGTCGCAACTTATTTCATAGGTATAATCCGGGTTTCCTGTCTTTACCTTCATGTCTGCCGTGGTTATCTTGGGAGTAAACCATTGCGTGGTTGGAATGCCCGGTACCGCATCCATCTTTAACCTGAACTGCGACAATCCAACATCATGTATCACATCCTGTGAGTTGATGACCATTTTAACGGGAACGCCTACTGGCAGATGCATGGTTCCGCTAACATGAATATCATCGTGACTTGCAGGATCATCAAAATCCACTCCAAGGCTATTAGCACCTGTTGTTAGTTTATAATTTTTTCTTCCCAATACCTTATCTGCTCCCGGGTAACGAAACTCCCATCCAAACTGGTGGCCTGTTACTTCTACTACAATGGAATTGCCAGGTGCATCATTGGTCATTTTAAACCAATATTTCAATCCAAATACCACTAATACGGTTAAGAAAATAGCCGGAACCGTTGTCCACACTAATTCCAACTTTGTGTTATGCGGAAAATAAAATGCTTTCCTGTTGTCATCTTGCTGGTATCTGAAGGGAAACCAGAATAATAATACCTGTGTAATAATGAATACCACACCTGTTACTCCAATGGTGATCCAGAGCATCAGGTCAATTTTTTCTCCTTCAACAGATGCAGAACCTTGGGGAAATAAGGTTTTGCCATAATATAATTCATTGCAATACCATGCGCCGATCAAACCAAATATGAGGAAGCCCAGCAGGAAAAAAGCATTGATCTTATTATTTTGTTTACGCGTTTTTTCTTCGCCTTTTAATACGCTTACATACTCACTGGCTTTCGCTATCTGGAAGATGACGACGAAGATCAATACGCCTAAAGCTATCATTAAAAACTCCTTCATGATTCAAAGTTATTTTCAGTAAATATTATTCCTATTCTTTGTTTAAACCTCTCTATATTATTAATATCCATTTCGTCACAAAACGATCCTTATCAGGTATGGTGTATCATACTCTCTTTCAGGAAAGGATTGTTCTTTGCCAGCAAGGAATTCTTAGAAAGATATCTTCCTGTCCCCCACATGATCACTCCAATGAACAGGCATGCAATACCAAATTCAAAAGGCATCATTTCATATTTTTCGTGCACAGTTCCCGGCATTATCATCTGGTAAAAATCTATCCAGTGACCGAATATTATCAGTATCGCCATAAAGGTCATCAACGTCCAGTTCCTCTTGGTACCACGCTTCATCAATATCAATATCGGGCAAAGGAAGTTTACAATAAGGTTAAAGAAGAAAATTGCCCGATAAGGCCCTACATGCTCGGCGGTGCCGATCCTTTGGATGAAATATTTGGTTTCTTCGGGCTGGTTACTATACCATATCAGCATGTACTGAGAGAACCAGAGATAGGTCCAGAATATGGAAAAGGCGAACATGAATTTACCCAGGTCATGCAAATGTTCATCGGTAACATATTCCAGTTGCCCGCGGTTCTTCAGGTAGATGACAAAAATGGCAATTAACGATATCCCTGATACAAATGTGCTTGCAAATGTATACCAACTATACATGGTGCTATACCAATGCGGATCAATACTCATCAGCCAAAGCCATGGAAGGGTAGACGCAACGGACAAAGTAAACACAACTACGAAAAGAGAAGCATATACTGTATTGTTCCATATCCATTTTTTACCGGTGGCATAATCCATTTGCCCTTCTTTATCACTTTTCAGGCTCATTGAACGCATCTTCTTTCCGAGCAACCACCATAATATTAAAATCACCGAAGACCATATTGTAAAGAACCCCGGGCTTAAGAATTTGCTTTTACCAAGCAGTATGGGATCTTTTGCCACAGCAGCCTTATCCAGCCATGGGTAGATATCTGTTCTTCCTCCCCATACCAATGCCATCAAAATAATGAAAGTGATCACTCCCATTATCGGCATCACACTTGAAATGGCTTCAGTTACCCTGCGGAATGCGATCTGCCATGCCCCCATTGCCATTGTAGTGATACAGATAAAGAACATGGATGCATTTACCAACAGTAACCAATAAACGCCGTTTTGCAGCAATACGGCCCAAAAACGGGTGCTGTTCACATTGTCTCCGTTTACCGGGTGTGTGAAGGGGTGAAATGCTATCAATCCATACAACAATGCTATTATACCGGCGCCGATCAGGCCATAGGTCCACTTTTTATAACTGCCCGGTAATTCAAATTGATGGTTCATCTATTCTTTATTTTGTGTGAATGTGGCCTCTCCCTCGTTCCCTCTCCAATAGAGCGGAAGGCCAACCTTTATTAATTTATTTTATTACTAACAATTCTTCTTTTGTTCTTTATTCATCATCTATTACCTGTCATCACTTTTTTACTGTTGCACTATCTGCTTTAGCAGGTGAGCTTCCTGTTGTTGCTGCCTTTGGTTCTAATGTTCTGATATACTGAACGATCATCCAGCGTTGCTTCCTGTCTAATTGTGATGCATAACTACCCATGTTATTTTGTCCGTAGGTCATAACATAAAATATCCTTCCGTCGCTATAACCGGGTGATGCCGCAACAATACTTTTCACTCCGCCGATCTTAGGCGCAAGCGGACCGTTATTTTCTGCTTTGGGGCCATGACAAATAGCACAATTAATATTAAACAATCTTCCTGCCTCTGTACTGTCTATCTTACTCAATGGTTGCAATGGGTTTTTTATCTGGCTGGTTAAATTGATCAATGCATTGCTATCGATCAAACCATTGTTATTATTCGGCGTTACTGTGAATGGAAAAAGTTCGCCTCTTTTAATAGTTCCCTTAACAGGTATATTGTTGTAAAATATTTTATCCCCAAGCTCGGCCGGGTTCATGGTAAATATGGAAGAATCCCTTTGCGCATAGGTTTCATAAGCACGGCTGTATGCCATATCCGGCATATATATCTTACCAGGCTCACGCTTACTGTCGCAACTGCTTACAGTTACAATGATTGCTGTAATTAAAATTGCCGCTAAATAAGTAGTTCGTTTCATCTATCAATTATCAATTAAATAATTATCGGTCTGTTCTGTTTCCGGCCGGTTCTAATCCTTCTTTAGGGGATAGGGGCAGGCCTAATATCCTTTTTCTTCTTTATACAGTTTCTGTTCTTTATCATAGCGCCCGATCCACCATCCGGTTTCGGCGTTCTGTACATTTATTTCTTTTGCGCCGGCATTCTGTAAAAAAGCCTGCACTTCAGCGTCATTTGTTTTATCCGTGCATTCGATGGCCATAACAAAAAGATCATCAGTTGCCCTTGGATGAAAATGATGTTTTTTTACGAAGGGCGCCATCTGACAGAGGTAACAAAAAGTAAGTACCATCCCTACTGCCGAAAACAATACCGTAAGCTCAAACGTAATAGGTATCCAGGCCGGTAACGCAAAATGCGGTTTACCCCCGATGTTCAACGGCCAATCTTTGGTAAATACCCAACTTATGAAAGTAAGCGCCGTTGTTGTTCCGGTGATCGCATAAATGAACCCTGCAGTATGAAGGCTGGTTTCGCGTATGCCCATCGCATGGTCTAACCCATGCACCGGGAAAGGCGTATATACGTCATGGATCTTATAACCCGCCTTGCGAACATTCTTCACAGCAGGAAACAAAACTTTTTCGTCATCGAAACAGCCTACTACAAATTTTTTAATTCCTCCAGCCATATGATATAAATTCAAAAGTTAAAAGTCAAAACCTAAAACTAAACGAGTCTTCAATTTTTGTACCCCGGTCCCCTTTAGCGGGCAGCGGGGGTTAGTGCGCATGTGCCGTTTCCTCAATATAAAACTTCTCCGCATCCGCCTTTTCTATATCCGTCATCTTTGCTTTATAGTTCTCACCGCTCGTTTTTAATATTGCCTTTATCTCAGCCACCGCAATTACCGGGAAGTATTTTCCGAACAGGAAGAAGCAGGTAAAGAACAACCCGAATGTTCCCAGGTAAAATCCTATCTCCCAGATACTGGGGCTATAGTAAGTACTCCAGGATGATGGCAGGTAATCCCTGTACACCGAAGTAACAATGATCACAAAACGCTCGTACCACATACCGATATTTACAATAATGCTCATGAAAAAGGTAACTGTGATATTTCTTCTCAATTTGCGGCTCCAGAATAACTGTGGGGATACCACGTTACAGAACATCATCAGGTAATAGCTCCAGCCATAGGGGCTAAACAGGTTGCCGCGGTTTTGGCTAAACGCATACCACTCGTAAGGGTTTTGCCCGTACCATGCAACAAATAATTCTGTAAGGTATGCGCAGCCCACAATGCTTCCCGTTAGTACAATCACTTTATTCATTGCTTCAATATGGCCAACGGTAATATAATCCTGCAGGTTCAATACCTTACGCACCACGATCATCAGGGTTTGCACCATGGCAAATCCGCTGAAGATGGCACCTGCCACAAAATAAGGAGGGAAGATGGTGGTATGCCAGCCCGGAACGATCGATGTGGCAAAGTCAAATGATACAATAGTATGCACACTCAATACCAGCGGCGTACTTAAACCCGCCAATACCAATGCCAGTGATTCGTGCCTTTGCCAGTGCTTGGTACTGCCGCTCCATCCAAAAGAAGCGACCCCGTAAAACATTTTTCTGAATTTTGTTTTCGCACGGTCACGCACCGTCGCCAGATCAGGCAACAAACCAGAATACCAGAATAATAAGGATACGGTGAAATAAGTTGATATCGCAAATACGTCCCAGAGTAAGGGTGAGTTAAAGTTGACCCATAATGGGCCACGACTATTTGGATAAGGCATTACAAAGAAAGCCATCCA
>JANYIM010000086.1 GCA_025362055.1 Bacteroidota bacterium | reverse complement strand
ATCCCGACGGAACCAATGGCATCCTGCAAATAACCGGCGATGAAAAGCCGGTTTGCAATACCATCGAACTTCCCTGGAAGGATAATCAGCACAATATATCCTGCATCCCCGAGGGGCGCTACAGGGTAAAAATGCGCTTTACCCAAAAGCGGCAATGGCACATGATTGTGTTGGGTGTAAAGGACAGGGCACTGATCCTTATTCATCCCGCCAACATCGCTGTGTTTGAACTGCAGGGTTGCATAGCGCCGGTAACAACCATTACCGGCGAAGGAAGGGGTTCTCAATCGCGGCTGGCATTTGAAAAACTGAAAAGTCTGATAAGTGCCGCAGTGGAAAAGGAACCCGTTTTTTTAACAATCAAAACAAAATAAAATGTCAATAAAAGATAGAGTGAAGGCGCCTACGCCGCCTTTTTTTAAAAAACTGCGCAACGCAGGACTGGCTATCCTTGCCATCAGTACTACCGTGTTGACCGCCCCCGTAGCGCTCCCGGCCATACTGATAAAGATCGCCGGTTACCTGGCAGTGGCAGGAACAGTCACATCCACGATATGCCAAACGGTTAGCGGGAAGGATGCTGATACAAATGCAAATAACGGGCAACCGCAATAAAGCGTTTACCCCTAACAGAAAGAGGCCCCATAAAGGCCTCTTTTTTTATGCCGAAAAGATACGTTGACACATAATTTAAAACGTAAAGCACCCCCTCTCTTTCGGAGAGGAATGGGGAGAGGCTTTATTTCAACGTCGCACAAACCTTCTCCTCGCTAAGCCCCGTAAATTCACAAAACTCCTCCAGTGTGATCATCGCATATTTATTTTTTCTTGACCGCTCCCTTATCCCTTTGCGCATCCTTGTAATAGTTGCCTTACTCTTGCCCATAACCTGCATCATATCCTTGGTACATAGTATTAATCTTGATTGTTGACTGTTCATAGAGAGTGAATTAATGATGTATAGAATTTGTTTTCCTGCAACTGGAATAAAAAAGATCCGGTTCAATCACTGCATCCCTTTCCCCAAACCAGTTGAGCCAGTAACAAAATATTTCCTCATCAGGATCTTCGGCCATATCCAGTATCGCTTCACAAAAAGCTTTTAGTTCAATGTTATGCAGGGGTTCAATTAACCTTCTTTGTTGTAACTCAGCAAACAGGTTTACCGATAATACAAAACCCGATTCATTGTAAGGGTTAAAATATCGTGAGGACGATTCCTTAATTACATGATCACGGCTTTGCGTCAGTTCCTTATGAACTAACAATATTCGCTGGCACATTTCAAGGTATCCCTTATAAGGATCAGCCTGGTTGCTGATAAAGCTTTTAATTGTTCCTTGTGCCTTTATTTCTTCACGGCGGGGGAGCTGTTGTCCCATCCAAAGAGAAACCTTTGCCAATTGCCAGGCACATTTTACCATGCCTTTGATATTTTCTTTGATGGGATATATAGGCGGCTCCGTTCCTTCAAGCCTTTGTTTTTTCGTATTCATAAAAATTAATTTAGAACACGAAGATTCTGATGCTGCAGGTATTGGTTCTCTGTTTAAGGTAGTTTGGAATAGTATAAGCTGTATCCGTCCGGAATATTACAGGTCGTTCCCGTTTGTTCCGGTTTTGGCGTGGTGTAATAAATAATGTACACCTCATAGGTCTTCATACGCAGATAGCCACTGATTTTTTTTGCCAGAGACAAATCCAAAAACTATCTTTGATAACACCATAAACGATCCCGGTCATGAACCTCCAATTAAACGACTCCATCAACTTTCAATCAATGATGAATGTATTGACAGAGAAATTTCCGAACTATAAAATTGTATTGAAAAAAAATCCCGTTGCCCGCTTTGAGTATATCCAGGTAGGAAAGTCGGCTTATGTAGGAATCTGGATCAGGATCTTCCCGGCTAAGAACAGGCTGATGCTGATAAAGACCATTCCTTCAACAATGGCCCGTGCATTTTTAGGCGGCCTGATCGCGATGCTGATCGCTTCCGGCTCACAGCGAAAACTTGAAACTGAAGTTGCAGATGTTCTGAAAAAAGAATTCAATACAACCGTACAAGCGTAGGTTCTTTTAGCAGCAGGGTTGCACGCAAACATTAACAAAACATACATTTATATACGACTAACTTGCACCTATAAAATCAATAAAGATGAAAAGAACATACTGTTGGAAATGTGTGGTGATGCTTGCTTCGGTATTGGGAATGCTGCATGCATTTACGACCTAGCACATCTATATTACAATGTTTTAAAAATTGCGGGCCAATAGGTTCGCAATTTTTTATGTATTCTTTTTGGCACTCTAATTGCATTCGTAGGAATAAAACCTATTGTTATGCCGTATAATTTAAAGAACAACCCCACTGTAGAAAGCGTTACCATCAATGAGGATTGGGAAATAAAATACTGGGCCCAGGTACTTGGTTGCTCCATTGTAGAAGTGATCCCGGCTGTAAAAGCTATGTTGAAGCCTGTACAACGCAAGCTGGTGGGAGTTGCCAGGATAAGAAATTAAAAAGGTTTCCCGCTAAGGCAGCATCTATCTTTTATTTACAATACATTTTTATCACCGTTGCCGCTTTCTCTTCTCCAAAGTCATTCGCCTTATGAAAATCGCTGCAAGCCCCGGTGGTATCATTTTGTAAAATATGCGTAAGCCCCCTGTTATACCAGGCCTTTGCAAAATCAGTTTTTATCGCAATCGCATTATTAAAATCTTCCAATGCGGCTTTATACTCCTGCATATTCATATTGGCAACACCACGATTGCACAATGCCTCAACAAGCCCGGGTTGCAAAGAAAGCGCTGTATCAAAATCTGCAACAGCCCCTTTATAGTCTTTATTATTCGACCTTGTATTACCACGATTAAAATACGCACTTACATTGCCCGGCTTCAATAAAAGCACCCGGGTAAAATCATCAATGGCGCCCCGGTGATCCAAAATATTTTTTTTTGCAACACCCCGGTTCAATAATGCATCTGCATACATTGGTTTCAATTCCACCGCTTTATCATAATCTTCAATGGCGCTTTTATAATCATTTTGCATCGCTTTTACCATACCACGATTGCACAGCGCTTCTGCATAGCCCGGCTTTATCTGAATGGCCCTGGTAAGGTCTACTATTGCCTTGTCATATTCTTTGGTCTTTAAAAAAAGTGTGCCGCGGTTATACCATACTTCGCTTTTTTCGGGTATCAGCTTTATAAGGTTATTATCATCTTCCAGCGCTGCTGCATAATTACCCAGCCTGCTGTTTACTGCGCCGCGATTAAGCAATGCATCGCTAAGGCCAGGTTTTAATGCAAGTGCCTTGTTGAAGTCGGGCAGTGATTCTTTGTATTTACCCTCCATGAATAGTAATTGTCCGCGGTTATTCCAGGCAGCGGCATTTTCGGGGCTCAGTTCTATTACCTTGCTATAATCTTTTATAGCGCCCTCATAATTACCCTGCTTACTCTTGGTGATGGCTTGCTTAAAAAATTCTTCTGCATTTTGTGCTGATGAGGTTAAAAAGCCAATGCATAGCAGGATAAAAATACCGGTAAGTTTCATTGATCAGTTTTTAAAACAGAAAGTTAGATAAAACTATGCAAACTCCCTCGCCTCCACAAGGATGCGTTGGTTCCTGGTATGTTTTTGTATTGCGAAAATTAAATGTTGGGCGAACGCTTCATTCACGATACCTTAAATTTTAGTATATTCGTTTTAGCAAATTTAATAACATGGATACCGCAAACCTTAAAATTGATCTCATTCAAAAAATTGCTTTAGTCAAAGATTCTGATATAATAAAAGAGATTAAAAGAGTACTTGATTTTGAATTGAGCGAGGGTATATTTAAAATAAATAATGCTCAAAGGAAACGGATCTCTGAAGCAAGAATAGAGGTTAAGCAAAAGAAGGTAATTTCCGAAACTGTTGCCAATAAAGAAATAGATCAATGGCTCGGCAAATAAAGTGGACTTTTACAGCTCAACAAGAGCGCCGTGAAATTTTAGAATATTGGGTTAAACATAATAAGTCGAAAACTTATAGTCGAAAACTCAACAAATTAATAATCTCCTCTATTCAAGAAGTAAGCAAAAATCCCTCTATTGGACGAAAAACCGAATTCGTAAATGTTCGAGTGAAAATAGTTCGTGATTACTTGCTTTTCTATGAGGTTACACCTACGGTAATTTTTGTGCTATCAGTTTGGGATGGCAGACGAGATAATTCAAATCGCCTCTTAAAATAAGCCTTCTCCAATACCTGAACATTGGGCTATTTTTTATGATAAATTCAAATTGGTAAGGTTAAACGCGCCCATTGTATGCTTTGTAACAACCCTTGCATTTAATTTCTTCTTCGCAAAAAATCATTTCTCAATACCTTTAACCAGGTAAACCTATTCTTCATTTCAATCAAAACAACCATGTCGGCAAACCGCATCCTGGCATTCAGCAGTTCAAGGGTTGGTGATGGTGGCTACCTGCAAAGCGCGGCACCAGTCATCAATAATTTTTTAGGCGCCAAAGCATTAACGATCGCTTTTATCCCCTTTGCCTCGGTGGGCGATCCGCATACATATACGGCCATGGTACAGGAAGGCTTGCGGCACCTCCCTTATATTATTACAACCGTAACGCCCGGCAACGCCACAGCCCTGATTGAAAAAGCGGATGTGATCATGGTGGGTGGCGGTAACACCTTTAAACTACTACATAATATATATGAGTTGAATTTACTCGATAGTATTCGCAACAATGTAAATAAAGGCAGGCCGTATATTGGCTGGAGCGCCGGATCCAATATACTGGGCCCCGGCATTGGCACCACCAATGATATGCCCGTGATAGCGCCCAAAAGTTTTAACGCCCTTGGTTTATTCCCTTTTCAAATAAACCCGCATTACAATAATGCAAAGCCGCCGGGGCATAATGGCGAAACACGCGATCAGCGATTAGAGGAGTTCATTAAAATTAACCCCGGTTTATCCGTTGTAGGTTTGCCCGAAGGCACCGCTTTACAGTTACAGAGCGGGCAGTTGCTATTTATAGGGCAACAGCCTGGCTTTCTATTTTCTGCCGCAGGCGGAGATGCTCAAATGATAAAAAAAGAGATCGCTGTTAATGCAGATCTTTCTTTTTTATTATAGTGATGATCAGACAGTAATTAAAATCAATAGTTTTAAAATTCTTTCACCCCCTGGCTCTGCATAAACATTTCACGATAAAGCAATAATAAAAAAGAACCTTCCACCAGGCGCCAATAATTTACCGTTCAAAATTAATAAACAGTGAAATCTCCTTTTTCTTCACTCCACGATCTTTTATTCAATAATTTTATAGAATATTGATCATATAAAACCAATCAACATGACAACACAGGAAGTCGCCGACAGGCTTTATGAACTTTGCTCCCAAAACCAGTATGAGCAGGCCCAGCAAGAATTATACGCCGAAGACGCTACCAGTACGGAGCTCAATATGGGTACAGGGGCGGTAGATTCAGTTACCGGCATGGAAGCCATCCGGGAAAAAGGGAAAACCTTTCGGGGAATGACCGAAGAGATGCATGGCGGCTATATCAATCCACCTTCCGTATTCGGCAATAATATTTTTTTAGAAATGGGAATGGATGTAACCATGAAGAATATGCCCCGGATGGAGATGAAAGAAATGTGCCACTATGCAGTAAAGGATGGCAAGATCATCAGCGAACGTTTTTATTATTGATCCGGGATAATGTTCACGGGTTCATAATATCAGTGACTAACCTGGTATATTTATTTTTATGGATAACATTAAAATTTGTTGCCCAAAATGCAATTGGGAGCCAGATGGTAAACCTTATTGGCGGTGTAGTTGCGGTACCAGGTGGAATACTTTTTCTACCAATGGCCGTTGCCCCGGTTGTAAAAAAGTATGGGAAGAAACGCAATGCATAGACCATGCAGGGGGTTGCAAGTCCTGGAGCCCGCATCTTGACTGGTACAAAGGATTAAATAGTATAATTCAGAAACTAAAGGAAGAAATTAAAAGAGAGTGGGAAGTGCCTGTATAGTATTAATGAAGGATGAAAGGTTTCCGTTGATCTGGCAAAAATGCGCAGGATCGTATACACAGCAGATCATTCCTTTTAACATGATCTGCGAGCACCCTGATTTTTCAAGGCCTATTCAGCACCACTATTTATCACAATGGGGCTGTAATCGATTGTGAATGTCTTTTTTTACCTGCCCAACGAGCACTTTACATTCCATAACCCTTCTTACACTTGTACTTCTTTCAATAACATGGTTATTCACATAATAGACCTATTAATCCACTTATTGAATAATAATCGTTAATTATCTTTTTTATTAATCAATGCTGTTATACATTTATACAATCAAAAAGTATTTTAAGAAATTATTAAATCATCATTAAACCTTTTGTACTTACCCCACTCTAAATTCGCATGAATACTAACCCAACTACCTCCCTGACATTTGAAGTGATCAGCCGCCATGCATTTGGCGATGTTCTCCTGAACACTTCCACCGATCAAAAGTGTTTTTGTGCAACAAAAGACGTACAACCCGGTGAAACCCTTAGCAGGTTTCATGCAGGAATAACACAATCGTATGC
Organism: Bacteroidota bacterium; assembly: GCA_025362055.1. Classification (GTDB taxonomy): domain Bacteria; phylum Bacteroidota; class Bacteroidia; order Chitinophagales; family Chitinophagaceae; genus Ferruginibacter. The sequence goes on along the minus strand of JANYIM010000086.1, from coordinate 3,036 downwards.
AACCTACCTGACCGTACAAACGGGCGTGGACCAGCATATTACGCTGCAACCCGAATTTTTGCAGTACATTAATCATAGTTGCAACCCCAATGTGTTCTTTGATACCACATCAATGGAACTGGTTTGCTTAAAACCATTGAAGCCCGGTGATGAACTTACTTTTTTCTACCCATCAACAGAATGGGACATGTCGCAACCCTTTGTTTGCAATTGCGGAAGTAAACAATGCCTGCAATTGATCAATGGTGCTTCTCATCTTGATAAATCGACCTTAAAAAAATATAAGCTAACCGATTTCATTAAACAGCAGGCCAAGCAACTGCAGCTGTTGTAACGTTCAATATCGTATGTCGCCATCCAATCCATTTTTATCTGCTATTCCTTTAAACCAGTTATACGTTTGGGTACTTGCTCCCTATCTGGAAAGCAGCGACGCCAACATCAATTATTATTACGATTTCTCCCAAAGCATTGCTGAATACACCAAAACATTCAATGAATTGGATGTGGAGTGGAAATGGCAGCCTGTTACCATCAAGGATTATAAAAAAGTGATCGACCGTATCGCAAAGAAGAATGAAAAGGGCGATAAGATACACCTGGTGTTTAACCTTTGCGACGGCGATGAGGTGAATGGAACGCCCGGTATATCAGTTGTACGCTTACTGGAAGAAAAAGGATTGCTATATACCGGTGCGGATGAATATTTTTATGATATCACCACATCCAAGATCCCGATGAAACGGGCCTTTGATAATGCTGCCGTTCCAAACGCCCACTGGGAGCCAATTATAACAAGAGAACAAAACCTCGATGGCATCATAAAAAAACTGGGTTCGCCGCTCATCGTAAAACCATCTGTTTCAGGTGGCAGCATGGGTGTTGGTATCAGGAATGTGGTAAGCACAACAGCAGAACTGAACGAACAGGTACAAAACATGTTCGATGGTTATCGCGGTTGGCAACTGGCAAGCGATGGTATCATTGCAGAGTCGTTCATCAATGGACCGGAATATACTGTGCTCATCGTTGGCTCTTATGATAAACCCGCCAAGGCAAAAATATACGAGCCGGTAGAGAGGATCTTTCACCCCTCCTTACCTGATAAAGAAAAATTCCTCAGCTTCGACAGGCTGTGGGAAATTTATGAAGAAGAAACAGCCATGCCTGAATCGGGAAACTTTTATGAATACGAATTACCCGACACTTCCCTTACAGAAGAAATAAAGAAGATAAGCTGGGATGCCTATGTTGCAACCAAAGGAAAGGGTTATACAAGGGTAGACCTTCGCATGGATAAGAACACCGGTAAGATCTATGTGCTGGAAGTAAATGCTCAATGTGGATTAAGTGAGGATGAGGATTACACTTCCATCGGTGCCATATTAAGATTAAGCGGAAAAACCTTTACACAATTGGTGGTAGCCATTATCAATGATGCATATCAAAGAAAGAAGCAAACCTCAAAGGCCTTAAAACGCAAAGGCTCAATGGGTATCTCTTAAATATATACTTACTTCGCATAATAGTCGCCACAGACCAGCAGAGCATACATGCAGATACCGGATAAAAAAAATACACTTACAAGTTTAAATACTGCTCCAGTTCCCCCCGCGGGAGGAATGAGAATTTGTGTCCTCCAGCCCGATTACTCTACTTCCAATGTAGATTATCAAAACTATGATCCGCCAAGAGACCTCTCGCACCTGATACCGGAAGCTACATTCGATCATGTGCTCCTTAATAAGCTCACTACCTATAAACAATTAAAAGAATTAAAGAAAAAGAACTACGACATATTCGTGAATCTCTGCGAGGGTTACCTTGAATGGGAGATCCCTTCCATTGATGTGATGTATTCATTCGAATTACTTGACCTTCCATTTACCGGCCCCACTTCATTATTATATGATCCACCAAAAAAATTAATGAAATATGTTGCCTATACCGAAGGTGTTAACACGCCGGCCTATGCCATCATTGAAAATGATGATGATATTGCGGCAGCATGCAGGCATTTGAAATTCCCATTGTTTGTAAAGCCCGCAAAAGCGGGAGATAGTTTGGGCATAGATGAAAAAAGCCTGGTGAATAATACAGATGAGTTGATACAAAAAGTAAGTTCCATTATTGAGGAATACGGGCCCATCCTGGTAGAAGAATATATCAGCGGAAGAGAATTCACCGTAATGCTTGCCGCCAATGCTGCCGATGAAAAAACAGCAACGGTCTTTAAACCGGTAGAATATATCTTCCCCGAAGGCAATCGTTTTAAGACCTATGCCTTAAAAACATCCGAGCTTCATCCCAATGCTAATATTCCATGCAATGACCCCAAATTAGAAGAACAATTAAAAGATGCTGCACAAAATATCTTCCGCAGTTTTGGTGGCGTTGGTTATGCACGATTAGATTTCAGGGTAAATGATCAAAACGAGATCTTCTTCCTGGAAATAAATTTTACCTGCTCGGTTTTTTATAAAGATGGGTATGAGGGAAGTGCTGATTATATCCTCAAACACGACGGTTTTGGGCAGGCAAACTTCCTTCGGCACATCATTGCCGAGGGTATCGCCCGGCACCATCGTAAGCACAAAAAATATAATATGAAGGGCAATTCAATCGCTGGTTATGGCATTTATGCTGTACAGGATATTGCTGCTAATGAATTGATATTCAAAGGAGAAGAAGCAGCCCAACGCATCGTTACCCGCAGGTATGTAGCGCAACATTGGAATATTAAAGAAAAAGAAATCTTTGGAAAATATGCCTACCCATTAAGTAAAGAGGTATTTTTACTTTGGGATAACGATCCGGCCGGCTGGGCTCCACAAAATCACAGTTGCGAACCAAACACTTCCTATGTAGGACTAAATGTAGTAGCCTCGCGCAATATTGCAAAAGGCGAAGAACTAACCCTCAATTACGCATCCTTTCTGGATGAAAACATGGAGTCCTTTGTCTGCCAGTGCGGTTCTCCCCATTGTTGTGGCCTTATTACCGGGATTACCAATAATTCGGTAACCGAAAGAGAAA
>JANYIM010000020.1 GCA_025362055.1 Bacteroidota bacterium | reverse complement strand
CATGATGGCGCTGATCTCTTTGGCCGACCTTGGCTTTATGACCACATCCGGAAGAAAATGAAGATTCTCGGTCTCATCATGTGCATAGTTGTTCAAATGCTCCTCATCTGTAAAAACCCAGGCCTCGCCTACGATATTTTTGAATTGCCCGATCTGTTCAATTAATCCTTTCCCCCTTTCCGCTGTAGTCTGCATGTAACATTATTTGTGTAAAAATCGTATAAAATAGTGAGTTCTTAAAATGTTACTCCGGGGTGGTATGGTATCCGAATTGTTAAATTTTATTAACTGGTTGCATTAATTGAAAGAGCTGATTATATTTGTTACGAAATTATTCGTATTTAATTCTTAACCAACTAAAGTAAAGCCATGAAACAATTTATTTTAAAAAACAGTAAAGCCCTTACCGGCACCGCTTTTGCGCTGCTGCTCGGCGGTATTTTAATGTCCTTCCAGGACTCCCCCTTTGTGTATCAGCAATTCTACCTGCAGCAGGTATCAGACGATACTTTGCCCGAAAAAAATTATGATGATCATATGAAGATGAAAGATTTTGACAAACTGATAAGCGAATTAGATGGGAAAATAATGTCGCAGGTAGGTGATGCAATAAAGACGATCGACCTGGACAAAATTGAGAAGGATGTAGAAAATTCCTTAAAAGGATTGGATATTGAAAATATCATGAAAACAGTAGATCTTTCCTTAAATAACATCGACCTGGATAAAATAATGGAAGACGTGACAGGTTCCTTGAAAAATGTTGCCTGGGATAAGAACAATAAAGAAGTAGATAAAGCCATGCAGGAAGCAAAACAGGAGATCGCAAAAGCCCGTGAAGAGATCAGCAATATTGATAGCAAAGAGATCAGCAAAGAACTGGAAAATGCTAAATTGGAGATCGAAAAAAGCAAATCCGAGATCAAAAAAATTGACCTCGCAAAGATCATGCGGGAAGCAAGGGTTGGCATTGACGAAGCTAAAGAAGAACTGAAACAAACCAGGGCAATGTTCAATGAAATGGAAAGTGACGGACTGATCAACCAAAAAGATGGCTTTTCAATTGAATACAAAAACAAGGACCTTTATATCAACGGAAAAAAACAGGCAGAGAATGTAACAGATAAGTACAGGAAATATTTTAAAGGTGATCACTTTAAGATCACGATCGATAAAGAATAATAATGGATGAATGGCGAGTGGCTGGTGGGAAGTAACGCATTGATCCCTCCAGCTACTCACCTGTTGTTTAAAATCTTGCAAAACTAGGACAAAGCGATTGCCTGTCTGTATTCTGGGGATAGAAGCCTTTTTTAATGATGCTGAACTCAGCGCCACCGCGATAACCATTGAACTTATTTAAATTCGACATGGTAGCATCATAACTAAAAGTGAATTTTACATTACTCAGTTCCAGTCCAACCATTGGAGCGATCGCATCACCTAAGCGATAGTAGAGCCCTGCTACCAATTGCTTTTCACCAAACTCCGATAAATTATAATTGGCATTCATGCCAAACATCAGGTCTGTTGCTTTTGCCTGCGTGGTAAAATAAGCATTGGGATTAATGATCACCCTGTCATTAACTTTCAAAATAGCGTTCAAGAAACCAATATGCCGCATTGGCACTCTTGCATCGGCAGCATTATCACTAAAAAAAGTTTCTTTTGGCCTGTTCACATGCTGTATCGAGTAGCCGGCATTGATATATACATTCTCTTGCGGGAAATAAGCATAATTCATACCAGCCTGCACGTCAAGGTAACTCACATTATTATTCGCGATCACAACAGAGGTAGGCAGTGTATTATCGAAGAATTTTCCATCAAACTGATCCGGGAATTTTAAATTGGTCTGGTCAATGCGCTTATTGGCCCAACCAATATTGAAACCGGCAGAAACAAGGCTGCTCAGCCCCAACATCTGGTGATAAGCGAGGGAACCATATATTTTTGTGCTTGTCAAACTACCACTTCCAGCTTTGTCGGTGAGTAAAACACCCCCGATACCCAGCCAGCCATTCTCTAGCTGTTCCCTGAACAATTGGGCATCGCCAAAAATACTCATGGTCTTGTAAGGTGCCGCCATTATTGAACTCCACTGGTTACGGTAATTGGCCCCCAAACGATAATCAGCATCCGGGATAAAACCTGTATTGGCCGGATTGGTTGTCAACGGCGAATTGAAGAATTGTGAAAAATGCAGGTCCTGCGCCTGCAAATCATTTGCAAGTGCAAGGCTGCATGCCACAAGGAATGATATTTTTATTTTATTGAACATTATTTTTTTATACCAAACTTTAGTACTGCTATTTAACATCGTTGCGTCGCACTCTTGTACCGTATCACCCTATTCATCAGGCTTCATCTACAATAATACACTCATTCTTCAGGCCAATAAAAGAACTTTACATTATTAAAACGCTACCAGGTTCATTTTTCAGGCGGCGGGAGGTGTTTACCTCAACAAACTTATATCCCCCGTCTTTCGAAGTTTACCGCCGTCAGTAAACTCCACATCTAACGTATAGGTGTAAACGTCCATTGGCTGCAATACCCCTTTAAAAGTACCGTCCCATCCCTGTTTCCTGTCCTCCGTTCTAAATACTACCTGTCCCCAGCGATTGTATATCCTCCAGTCCATTTTACCTATTCCAAAACCAACAACCTTAACAACGCCATTTGTTCCAAACCTTCCCGGGGTAAATGCATTGGGCACATCCAGGAGCGGGTTTATTATTATAGGAATATTCTGTACAAAGCTGTCTACACAATTTGCAACATTAAAAGCATATAAAATCGCTTTAAAAGTTGCTGTGGCATTATATTGATGAACAGGATTTACATCTGTTGAACTTTCCCCGTCGCCAAAATCCCAGACATAGCGGATTGCTCCGTTAGATGACTGATTGAGAAAATGTGTAAGCGTATTCGCAGGCGAAGGATTCGGTGACCAGGCAAATTTCGCCGTAGGTATCGGGAAAACGGTAATAGTAAAATATCGGGAGGTATCCACTTTATTGCAGGTACTGGTATCAATTGCTATCAAACGCACTTTATAACTACCAGTATTGCTATACAAATAGGTAAAGGAAGGGTTGTTATTCAATGTAAGCGGAGTACCATCACCAAACTCCCAATAAAAGTCGGTACCCCCCAATGAAACATTATCAAACTGTGCATTGTAGGGAACACAACCAATGGCAGGTGTATTGAACAAGGCTTTAACGTTGGGGCTTATACGAACTGTTCTCATCATTGAGTCCGGTTCATTGCAAAATGTGGTATCATCAACGATCAGCAATACTTTATAAGTACCTACAGAAGGGAAAGTATGTATCACCGGGGCAAAACCGGTACGAACTGTTGGTGAACCATCACCAAAATCCCATAAAAAGGTCTTATTGCTATAATTAGCCAATGTAGCAGTGGTTTTGTTAGTGAACTGGTACCTCAGGCTATTACAGGAATCGAGTTTATTAAAGACAAAATCTGCGTTCACAATATTGTTACCCACTTTTACTGTTACATAAGCGGTATCGGCAATATTGCAGGTGGTAGAATCAATGGAAACCAACATGACCCTGTAAGTCCCAACCTGGGTATAAGTGTGCGAAGTAGCATTATTTGGAGCAAAAGTGGTATCATTTTTCGGGTTAAAACTATCGCCATAATCCCAGATATACATTTTACCCTTTGCCAAAGTATCCGTAAAATTGATGGTTAACGGTACACAACCGATGGTATCGATAACCCCATCAATGGTTGCCTTTACACTTGCACCTACGCCAGCAAAATTCATTTCAATTTTTACAGCGGCTTCATTACAAATGGTGGAACCATTTTGCGGCGCCCAAACACCCGGTGTAGTAGGAAATGCCACGCCACGGCCACAATTAGCGCAGATCGCCTGGTAAATGATACCATTGGCATCAAAGCGACTTGTACCCCCATCCACATGATCACCCAAACCGCCAAACTGGCCAAAGTGCGAACCAAAGAACTGGCTCTGCGCATTTTTTTCCAAAACAAAAAAGTAGAAGTCGGCGCCATCAGGTGGTGGAATTCCTGCCAATGGATTAACCTCGGGCATCCCGGTTGTACCGGCAGAAGGAAAAAGTTTTTGAATATTAATTCCGCCCCCCCAACCCGAGACATATACATTCTGGCAACGATCAACTAAAAAAGCATTTGGAGAAAGATTCGGGGAACCACCGGGCCCTGTATTAGTACCAAAAACAGTAGAGTAAACATACGCCGAAAGATCGGGCTGTAGTTTACTGATAAATTGTTTACTACCCGGGTTACTGAACGGCGCATTGATCACCGGCCAACTGCCCGTTGTTGTGCCCATGATATAAGGGAATCCAAACTTATCAAATTTTAATCCGTATACGAGGTCATTGCCTGAAGTGCCTTCATAAGTTGTTTTGATGATCGCTGACCCGTCATTTTTTATTTCTGTTACAAACCCATCTACTGCACCCTGGTTGGTTGCATTGATCACTCCTGTTTTATCACCCGGCAGGTCTGTACTGGTGGTACCTCCGGCCACATAAATATTTTGTGTTAACGGATCCAATGAAAGTACAAAACAGGCATCATCGCCTGAGCCGCCAAAAAAAGAAGAAAATAAAGTATCACTTAAGTCAGGCTTAAATTTAAGTACCACTCCATCCTGCCTTCCGCCTCCAAATGTTTTTTGAAAAGCATTACTGGTGACAGGAAAATTGGAAGACTGTGTGCAAGACGCAACATAAATATTTCCTGCTGCATCCAGTATCACTTCACTTCTTGCATCATCACCATAGTTTCTCCTTGTTGCATCTGCACCATCGGGTGCTATATATTTACCCCTGATATTAACTCCATCATTACCTGTACCGCCAATTTTTACAGAGCCTATTATAGCTGTTCCGGATGGATTGAATTTAGTTACTACGATATCATAACCATCCCCTTTCCCGGAATTTGGGCCGCCGCTACCAATTTGATTTCCCAGGGGCTTTAGCGGATAAGCGCCAAACCCTGTTGCCGGAGAATTACTTCGCCCCGCAACAATTAAATCACCTTGTGCATCACATATCATACTATGTGGCTGTTCATTTCCTATTGCTCCTCCAAGATAAGTTGCATATAAGCGCTTGGACCCGTCGGCCGAAAATTTAATGATGGCTATATCATAAACGCCCGTATTATCTTCATTGACCCCTCCTCCAAAAGTTGTTTGGAAAGCACCGGGAGAAACAGGATACCCGGAGCCAAATGCAATACCTCCTGCAAAAAAACTTCCGTCCGGTCCCGGAGTTGCTGTATAGCCCCAGTTATCAGCTGTACTTCCGGTGAACGTGCAAAAGATAAGGGTGGGATCAATTACGATTGTTGAGGTTGGTGAATAATTCTTTACTTTAAAACGAACCACATTATCTCTAACTACGTACTTGCAATCAACTGTTTCCCTTTTCCCATTCAACACCTGGTAGCTATATGGATACAATTCTTTTATGCCACCGACCGAAGTGCCTATTTTCAATTCTTTATTTTTTACTTCCAGTTTTTCAATACCGGTATAACGCATGGCAATAGCATCTACATTACCACCCGGATGAACGATGATATCGTATTTAAGGTTACCTCCGTCACTGTAATAACGCACATCAATATTGGGATAAACATTGGCATAAGTGACTGCCTGGTATATTTTACAATCACCTGCCCATTTAGAAGCATCACTACCAAAAAAATAATTATTATAAGTAGGCAATATCTTATCGGGTATGCTTTGAATGTTTCCCGTATTTCCTAAAAAATCTACCTTATAAGAATTTGAATGTAAGATAACCGGTGGAGGTACTGCAGGAAGCGGGTCGGTGCCATGCAACCGTTGGTACAAGGCACCCAGGTCTGCTGAGTCATGTAATAAAACCGTAAAGCCCTGGTTCTCGAGGAAGAAGGAACCCGTGGAAAAATCCCCACGATAATTCACTTTAGTATCCCACTGCCCCTTATTTTGTATGAATTGCATCTGCGAAAAGCCAGATTCAACGACAAAAAATGTGGCAAGCGTGAGTAAAAAATCTAATATTATTTTTCTGAAAATGGTCAAGCAGATCTTTTTTACAAATTACTTAATAAAAACCAAACAATCAATGTTGTGGCCAACTCCGCTCCCGTGGACTTTTGTCACAAGGGAACGAGTTGATATTTACGAAATTTTACTCCATACCGTTTTCCCTTTCTGACGGGCCAGGTAGTTTTTTACCGGCAAATTTTCGGCCATTCCCAGGTCGGCATCATTATCGAGTATCAGGGCAGCCGCATCCCTTGCAGCTTCCAGGATAACTTTGTCTTGGACTATGTTTGCCAGCTTAAAGTTTAATAGCCCGCTTTGTTTAGTGCCCTCAATATCACCCGGGCCCCGGATCTCAAGATCCTTCTCTGCAATTTTAAACCCATCATTGGTTGCCACCATTATCTTTAACCGTTCCCGCGCATCATTTGATATTTTGGGGCCTGTTAATAATATGCAAAAACTTTTTTCAGCCCCCCTTCCCACCCTTCCGCGAAGCTGGTGTAATTGGGATAAGCCAAATTTTTCAGCACTTTCTATCAGCATCACACTTGCATTGGGTACATCAACACCCACTTCAATAACGGTGGTACTAACCATGATCTGTGTATCTCCTTTTACAAACCGCTGCATATTTGTTTCTTTTTGAGCTGCTGTTTGTTTGCCATGCACCATACTGATCCAATATTTTGGTTCGGGGAAAAAAGATTTGACTTCCTCATATCCCTTCATCAGGTTTTCAAAATCCATTTTACTGCTTTCTTCGATCAGCGGATACACAACATATGCCTGCCTTCCTTTTTTTATCTCTTCTTTTATAAAACCCATCACCTGCGGCCTTGTACTTTCTGAACGATGAACGGTGTTGATCGGTTGCCTGCCGGGAGGTAATTCATCGATCACACTGTAATCCAGGTCTCCATAAGCAGTAAGTGCAAGCGTACGCGGTATGGGCGTTGCAGTCATCACCAGCACATGAGGTGGAATGGTATTTTTCTTCCATAATTGTGCCCTTTGTGCAACGCCGAATTTGTGCTGCTCATCCACCACGGCAAGACCCAGGTTCTTAAATACAACATTATCTTCTATCACAGCGTGGGTACCGATTAGGATATTCAAAGAACCATCTTCACAAGCTTTTAAAACTGCTTTTCGCTCTTTAGTAACAGATGAGCCGGTGAGCATTTTTACACAAACCGGCATATCTTTCAACAAACCGGTGACACTATTAAAATGTTGCCGGGCCAATATCTCTGTTGGAGCCATCATCACACTCTGAAAACCATTGTCGGCAGCGATCAACATCAGCATCAATGCCACGATGGTTTTTCCACTGCCCACGTCTCCCTGTAAGAGCCGGTTCATTTGCCTGCCGCTGCCTGCATCTTTTCGTATCTCCCTGAGCGCTTTTTTTTGTGCACCCGTTAATGCAAAGGGCAGGTATCTTTCATAAAAAGTATTGAAAAGATCGCCCACTTGTCCAAATACAGACCCCCTGCTGAAACGATGCCTGGTACTTTTTATCAAGCCCAGTCTTAATTGTGCATAGAACAATTCTTCAAATTTCAACCGGCGTACTGCATGCGCATAATGTTTTTCCGTTGGAGGAAAATGAATATGCCTGTAAGCATCAAAACGACTGATGAATTTATATTGTTTGATTATGTGATCCGGTAAATTTTCGGGGAGGTCTTTTTCAGAAAGCAACTGCAGCAAAGCATAGGTTAGTTTACCGATCGAGCGGCCATTTAATCCCCTGGTCTTTAATTTTTCAGTAGAAGGATAAACGGGCTCCAGGAAATTTTTACCTCCCACTTTTTGTGCCGTAAAGGTTTCAATTTCGGGATGGGCAATTTGGGGATGCCCCATATAAAAACTTAGGCGGCCAAATACCAGGTATTGTTGGCCAACCTGTAACGCTTTTTGCATCCAGCTCATTCCCTGGAACCAGATCAATTCAATTTCACCGGTTCCATCCTGCAAGGTAACCACCAGCCTTTTTCCTCTCTTCTCACCCAGCACTTCCATGGATGTTATTTTACCGGCTACTTGCGCATACTCATTATTGTGAGTAAGTGATGCAATGGTATCTACTTTAGTTTTATCAACATGCCGGATAGGAAAATGTTCCAACAGGTCTCCAAAAGTGAATATGCCAAGTTCTTTACGCAGCAGGTCGCCTTTCAATGTACTAACGCCGGTAATATATTCTATGGGATTTGATAATATGTCGGGGACAGGGTTGATGGAGATTTATTTTTACAAATATATTTCAGCTAAGGGAGATATTTGCCACAGCGCACGGAAGCACAGAAAAGAATTTAAAGATAATGTTAGAAAGAAATAGCTGGATTTATTAACGAAATGAGCACCCTCCCGCAGGGGTGGGATAGGACGAACTAATACCTAGTTAGGCCGCCTGTTACCGGCATTACCACCTGCCCGCATCGGCCTTTTAAAATTCCGCTTATCACCTCCTTGCCTGGAACCCGCTGCAGTATTGAATTCGGGGGTTTGGCCCAATTCTGCAGGAACGGTTGCTTTGGTTACCGGTTTACCCAATAACTTTTCTATGGCCAGGAATTTCCTTTGTTCTTTTACACTTACAAACGTATAGGCAGTACCATCCGCCGCCGCCCTGGCCGTACGGCCAATGCGATGCACATAATCTTCGCCGTCATGTGGTACATCATAATTGATGACCAGGTCGATATTATCAATATCAATACCCCTACTAAGTATATCCGTAGCAACCAATATGGAAAGACGGCCGCTTTTAAACTTCATCAGCACTTCTTCTCTTTTGCTTTGTTCCAGGTCGCTATGAATTTCATCGGCAGGCAAAGCACTGCGCCTTAATTCACGGGTGAGTTGCTTCACGCTTATCTTACTACTGCAGAATATCAATACTGATTTAAAATCTTTTTTTCGAAGCAGGAATTTTACCAGGGGGATCTTCTGGGTATCATACACAATGAATGCTTCCTGTATTATCTTTTCAGGCGGTTTGCTGATAGAAATATTTATCTCTGCAGGATCGTGCAATATCTTCCTTGCCATCTCCCTTATCTTATGTGGCATGGTTGCTGAGAACAGAAGATTCTGTCTTTTTTTGGGAAGGTTGCTGATGATGAACATGATGTCGTCATAAAAACCCATGTCTAACATGCGGTCTGCCTCATCCAATACCAAATACTTCAGCCCTTTTAATTTTACATAGCCCATTTTAATATGCGCCATCATTTTACCTGGCGTACAGATCACTACATCAGCACCATGACTTAAGGCTTTTTTTTCCTGCACAAATGCATTGCCATCACCACCACCAAAAACAGCAATTGAACTTACCGAAGTGAAATAAGAAAGTCCTTCCATGTGCTGGGCTATCTGGATCGCCAGTTCGCGCGTGGGCACGATCACCAATGCGTTGTTAGTATGATCTTCGTGAGGATCGGTGAGGATCTTATTGATCAATGGCAATAAAAAGGCAGCAGTCTTGCCCGTGCCCGTTTGTGCCGATGCAATAACATCTTTACCTGCCATTATCAGTGGAATAACCTGTGCCTGTACCGGGGTAGCGTCTTCGTAACCAGAGGCATCAATCCCTTCCATCAATCTTCCGTCGAAACCAAAATCTGTAAACTTCAAAATAACAGTGTTTATTTTTTGTGAAGATACTGAATTAACCCCGTTGGCGGTTGAAAACCCCCGCAGCGGTTAATAACATACCTTTGCATGTACAAAAAACAAAATGATAAAAGTAGGAGAATACAATGTGTTAAAGGTGATCCGGGAAGTGCCATTTGGCCTTTACCTGGACGATGGCGCTGAAGGTATTTTATTACCCAGGCGTTTTGTTCCTGAAGGGGCAGCGATAGGGGATGAACTGAAAGTTTTTTTATACCATGATGGGGAAGACCGCCTTATTGCCACAACCCAGCAGCCAAAGGGCATACTGGGAGATATTTTAAAACTGAGGGCTGTTACAGTAAATCCCCAAGGCGCTTTTTTAGACAATGGCTTGATGAAAGACCTTTTTGTACCTAAGTCAAAGCAACAAAGGGGCATGATACCCAACGGGGAATACCTGGTGAAGATCTACCTCGATGAACAGACCGGGCGTTTAGCCGCTACCGAAAAGATAGAATCCTTTTTAAGCAATGAGGAGCTTACCGTAAAAGAACTGGATGTCGTTGACCTTATTGTTTATCGGCGCACGGATATTGGTTATGTGGTGATCATCAATAATAAACATACCGGTGTTTTACACCACAATGAGATATACCGTGATATAACTGCAGGTGACCGCTTCACCGGTTTCATCAAAAAAATATACCCGGAAGATAAAAGCGCTGCCGAACGCTGGCGGGTAGACGTTTCTGCAGGCAAGCCCGGATACAACCGCGTAGAAGATGAGACACAAAAAATACTTCGCTTATTGAAAGAGAACAATGGTTATCTTCCTTATCATGATAAAAGTTCCCCCGAAGAGATCTATTCATTTTTTAGCATGAGCAAGAAGACCTTTAAAATGACCACTGGTAATTTGTATAAGCAGCGGAAGATAAGTTTTGAGAAGACAGGAATAAAGTTGGTAGTTGGTGGTTGATAGTCAGTGTTCACTATATCATTAAAGTGCAAAATGCCCGTTACCAAAAAATTA
>JANYIM010000016.1 GCA_025362055.1 Bacteroidota bacterium | reverse complement strand
GGAGCGGTTTACGTTTTAATTTATTAAATTTTCATTTTTATAATTGCTTATTGCGCCTCACCCACAACCTCTTCGCTTGGAGAGTGGGATCCCGCTTAAGTAATAAATTCCCGTTTTAATAATAACTCACCAACTACCAACTACCAACTACCAACTCCTAACTACCAACTCCTAACTACCAACTCCTAACTACCAACTCCTAACTACCAACTTCCTACTTCCCACTATTCCCGTTCCATCAGTATCTTCAAATTCCGTTTACCATTCTGGATATGGCTTTTTACCTGCATCAGTGAATACTGTGTTTGTTCTGCAATTTCCTGGTAACTCTTTTTTTCAAGATAGAACAAAGTTACACATAGTTGCTGCTCTTTATTCAGTTGCTGTAAGGCTTGCGCCATATTATTCAATGCCCTTTCTTTTTCAATATGCGCATTCTTTTCTTCGGTCTCATCTACCGTACTCATCAGCTTCTCACTGATCTCCGAAGTGAATTTACCTTTGTCCCTGAGTTTCATCAGACAATGGTTCTTCGCGATCATGTAGATCCAGCTCTTAAAATATTCTACCTTGTATTTGTGTAATTCATTGATGGCTTTTAAAAATACCTGTTGTACGCAGTCTTTGGCTTCTTCCTCATTTTTCAGGTATTTCATGCTTACACCCAATAGGAGCATGGTATAGCGTTGCAGTAAAATGCCCAGCCACTCATTATTATGGTCTTCATAAAAATGTGCTAAGAGTTCTTTGTCGTCGATATGGTCGTATCTGCCGGCGTGCACAACGATTTCTATAATAGTTAGATGTAAACTTAGTTCAATTCCATATTACCAGGTAATGGGCAATAAGCAATAATAGCGTTTAAATATTTAAAGAGATGTTTTCAGTCAGGTGCCAGCGGCTATCCATCATTATTACCGGGCAGTATCTCTGTAGTGCCGGTCTGGGTTTTTGAATCATCCCCTGTTTTTTTCTTATCTAAAAAAAACATTTTGACCGCAATGAGTATCAGTAATGTGGCAAATATTTTTTTTACGGTTTCTTGAGGAAGGCTCAGCGCTATCTTACTTCCAAAATAACTGCCAAAGAAAAATCCTATTGAAATTACCCAGACCGCCGGCATATTAATGTGCCCCTGTTTATAAAACTGCATTACGCCCAGTATGCCTACGGGTAATAACAGGATGCCCAATGATGTTCCCTGCGCCATCTTTTGTGAAAAGCCCAGGAAATAGATCAATGCGGGCACGATGATGATACCTCCACCTACGCCAACCAGCCCGCCAAGCATGCCTGCGCCGATGCCTATGAGGATGAGCAGGAGTACTGTTTGTGTGTCCATATTTATTTTTTTAGTGGTCATTTTGGGAAACTGGTTTTATAAAATGCAATGGCTGCTTCAATAACGGCATACGCAGCATGCTTATCCTGGAAATCGTCTATCTCCACTTTTTTATTTTCGAGCACCTTGTATTGTTCAAAATAATTCCGCAGTACTGCGATAAAATGTGCAGGAAGGTCTGTGATGTTCGTAAGATAATTAACAGCGGGATCTTTGGAAGCCACTGCAATGATCTTATCATCGTGCTCACCATTATCGATCATTTGCATATTGCCGATCACGGTAGCTTCAACGAGGCATAAGGGTTGGATGCTTTCGCTGCACATTACCAGGATATCAAGCGGGTCGCCATCCTGTCCTAGTGTTTGCGGAATAAAACCATAGTTGATGGGGTAGTGGAAGGAAGAATAAATAACACGGTCCAGTTTAAGTAAGCCGGTCTTTTTATCGATCTCGTATTTGGCTTTTGAACCCTGCGGGATTTCAATGAGCGCATTCACTGTTTGCGGGGACTTGTCTCCGTAATGTGCACCATGCCAGGGATGAAGGACGTACATTTTGTTGGGTTTAGTTGTTCATGAGTTTAAAACCGAGCCAGGCTGCGGCAATACCCAGTACCAGGCTGCAGCAAATGTAGGTCAGTGCCAGTGCATATCTTCCTGTTTGCAACAGTTCCATATTCTCTGCCGAAAAACTCGAAAAAGTGGTGAATCCCCCACAGATGCCGGTGGCTAAAAATAA
The DNA here is from genome assembly GCA_025362055.1 of Bacteroidota bacterium. Lineage (GTDB taxonomy): Bacteria > Bacteroidota > Bacteroidia > Chitinophagales > Chitinophagaceae > Ferruginibacter. The sequence continues at coordinate 12,059 of JANYIM010000016.1, read as the reverse complement.
TTTCCAGTTGTATGAAAAGGATTCATCTTTCATGCTCAATGCCAGCACAAGCCCGATAATAAAACTACCAATGATATTTACTGCCAGGGTTGCGTAGGGAAAATATTTTTGTGCAACTACCAGTGAAGCAGCATATCGGAGCATGGAGCCGATACCACCACCCAACCCAACCAGTAAAAAATTTTTGAGCATTATTTTAATTTACATATTTCCGGAGAAAGTATATTTCAGGTCGATGAGCCATTTGCCATCTACCCTTACAACTTTCACTTTGTCCTTTAATATTTTATTATAAGTATTGCTGTAATTAACAATACAGATAGTATCGGTCACATAACTAATTTCATTGATGATGATATCTGCAGCTTTATATTTTTCGAGCTCTGCCTTATCCTTTTTGGCATATTGCTGCCTGATGATATCAAAATACTGCTGGTTGGATTCGTCTTTCAATACATATTGTTCGGCATCACTGATATGGTCATCTAAAATATCCCTGATAAAAGCAGTGGCAACATCTGTATCCGTAACGGGGGCTTTTTTTTCTTTGCTGTTGCAGGAAAATAATATGGTGCTCAGTATAATTATGGCGGGGAGCTGTCTCATCATGCTTAAAGTTAAGCATCTTTCCTAAAAGGCAATAAAAAGCTCCCGTCTTTCGGCGGGAGCTTAGTCAAAGGAAGCAGTTTTATATTAATGGTTATTCAAATCTTTTGTAGCGTCTTTCAGTTTATCCAGGCTCTCTTTTAATTTATTGCTGAGTGAATCGGTATTCAGGTCCTTCAGTTTATCCATACCACTGTTGATGGTGCTATCCATATCCATACCTTTGTCCTTCATTTTGTCCATACCCATGTTCATCATGGATGATTTATCAAAAGCTACTTTCCAGCCGCCGCCTTCTTTCTTTAAAGTGAAGTTGGTGGTTTCACCGCTGGTCTTGTCTTTTACAGGAACCGTTGCTTTGTCGCCTTCGATCTTAGCATCACCGAATTCCATTTTGCTTTTGTCGTATTTGCCGTCATCTTTTTTATCGCCGCCCATTTTCATGCCCATTTCCATCATGTCGAGCATGGTTTTACTTTCGGCTGTTGCCAATTTCCTGGCTCCGCTAATATCTTTTTTTGTGAGTGCATCAAAGAAACTCGTCAGTACAGCTTTAGGATCATTGGTGTCGGTACTATTGCAGCCCGTAAGGAAGATCCCGGTACAGATAACTGCTGCCATTAACATTTTTTTCATAAATGATTATTTTTTGGTTTAAGGCTCAAAATTAATTTTATTTTCGGGCTTTCAAACTATTATTTATACAAAATTCTTCTTTGTTCTTTGCATAGTGGCTGCAAAAAAAGATCATCTACCCCAATAAAAGCGAAATTGCCGATATGACTGGTGTTGAACTGTAGTTTTCCGTTGGTTCCCATCAGGTAGGATTTATAAACAAATTCGGCACAATACATGTGGTCATTGCTTTTCAGGTCAAATTTCATATCGAACATGATGCCCATATCATGTAGTTTTTTTACCGTTATCATCAGGGTGCCGATCTCATCTGGTGAAAGTGGAAAACGGTATAGCCCGATGCCCCTGTTGCTAAAAGGTTCGGCAAAGACTTCCAGGGGATCGCGTCTTATTTTCTGATCAGGGTTCCATTCTCCCCCCAGTGCATGGTATACAAATAAACTGTCATTTTCAATGCTGGCGATACCGCAATGCGAATAGGTCTCATCACGCCGGTTAAGGCTTCGCAAACCTTCACTTGTAAAATCATTACCGGTTCTCAGCACCAGGTCGCCGGTATGTACTGCTTTTTTTAGTGAATCTATCTGTTGGTAGGCCCTTGCATTTTTTGCAGCTTCGGCGATGGAGTCTGTTCTGGTAATGACCAGTTTATTATAATCATTTTTATTTCCGCAAGAGAAGGCAAAAAAAATGAGGCAGCACAAAAGCCGCCTCAATGTATGGTTATGGTTAGTATCGCAATTTACTTTCATGAACGCAAAGCTACAAACTCTTTTTCCGCTCCGTTTCATTCACGTCATCTTTATTGTATGCTTTTATGATCGACTTCACCAGCCTGTGCCTTACCACGTCTTCTTCATCCAGTTCAATATACGCAATGCCATCAATGTTTTTTAAGATGCGGGTGGCTTTGAATAAACCGCTTTGCTGATTTTTAGGAAGGTCAACCTGGGTAGGGTCGCCGGTGATGATCGCTTTTGCATTGGGCCCGATCCTGGTGAGGAACATCTTTATTTGCAGGTCGTTGGTATTTTGTGCCTCATCCAAAATGATGAAGGCGTTGTCGAGCGTACGGCCACGCATATACGCCAGTGGCGCTATCTCAATGGTGCGGGTACTCATATAGTATCCTAATTTATCTGCCGGGATCATGTCATCCAGTGCATCGTATAATGGCCGCAGGTATGGATCGATCTTTTCTTTGAGGTCGCCCGGTAAAAAACCAAGGCTCTCGCCGGCTTCCACTGCAGGACGGGTAAGTATTATTTTTTTTACCTGTTTGTTCTTGAGTGCCCTTACGGCCAATGCAACGGCAGTGTAGGTTTTACCGGTACCGGCAGGGCCGATGGCAAAAAGAATATCATTCTTATCACAGGCTTCCACCATTTTTTTCTGGTTGGCAGTACGTGCCCTGATGGTTTTGCCATTGGGGCCAAACACCAATACATCATTGGGGTTGCGGTCCATGAAATTGTCGATCACCCGTTCATCATCACCGCCGAGGATCTGTTCAAAATAATTGGCACTCATGTGGCCGTTCCGTTCGAGGTAACGCAGGATCAGGTCGATCTTTTCTTTTGCACCTTCGATCTGTTCGGGAGCACCGCTTAACTTTATCTGTGTACCGCGGCTGAGGATTTTTAGGAGGGGGAATTTCTTTTTTAAGATGTCTAACTTTCCGTTGTTTACACCAAAGAATTCAATTGGGTTAACGGTTTCGAGGTTGATGATGGTCTCTGTCAAAGGCTTCAGTTTTATACGCTGTTACTGTCAATGGTAAAAACAAACCATACATCGCAGCGATCAGTTATCAATAAAAAGTTACGTTGATACTTACTTACTCATCCTTTTCAAATGTAAGATATTGTTAGTAATACATTGCAAACATATTTATACACAAGGGAATGTTTTTAGTGGAAAAGTTTTAAGCCTGCCAGGTTTCGGTGTAGATGTTATAATTAATGATTCTATGTGTTTCAAAAAGGATTTTAATTTCAAGCACGATAAAAAACATGCCGGCCTTAAAACCTCGCAACAATTTTAAAATTCACCAGCCTTGGTGTTAAACGATTGGGGATGGCGTACACATTGTTGGCAAAATCTTTTATCAGCTGGTAAGAGATGGTATTGGCACGGTCTATTAAATTGAATACTTCAAAGCTTGCCCAGATGTTTTGAAAATCCCTGAAGGGGCTATGACTTCTGCGGATAGATCTTTCGCTGAGCAGTTGTGCACTGAAACCGATATCAGCACGGATATAAGGTTCAATGATGAGTGCATTACGGTACTTTACACTATTGGGAATATTGTAACTCATATTACTGCCATATAGTAAATTCAAATGCACTTTAAAATTCTTATTGGTGGGCAGGTAATCTTCCAGAAATAAACCAACAGTAACCAGGCGGTCGGTGGGACGGCGTAACCAGCCTACATCATTGCGGATGCTGTCTACCGGTACCTGGTCGGTACTTTTTGCAGTGATGATCTCACCGGCTGCATTCTTATATTGATAATAATGATCGTCGTCTAAATTTTCTTTGGTACGCATGATACCGATGCTGAGCCAGCTTTCTGCATCTTTTACCAGCTCACCAAATAACCTTGTTTCAAAACCTGTTGCATAGGCCTTTGCATTGTTGTTGCCCGCATACCGAACTTTTACGTTATCAATATCATACACGTCAACGTCGCGGAGCATTTTATAATATGCTTCTGTGGTAATACGGAATGGCCGGTCGCCCGATCCAAGGAAACTGTAATCCATGCCTCCAACGAACTGGTAACTCTTTTGCGCTTTTACAGCTGTATTTAAAGTGCCGTCATATTTTCTGAGTTCCCTGTAAAAGGGCGGTTGGTCATAAACACCTGCGGCCAGTTTGAATACGATATCTTTTTTCCATTTGGGTTTCCAACTTACCTGTGCACGCGGGCTTATTAAAAATTCTTTGTTGAGTGAATTATAATTATAACGAACCCCTGCCTGTACAATGATAGCATTGCTGCTGTCACCAAAGTGCATATTATCCTGTACATAACCGCTGTATTTTTGGATCGACAGGCCGGCGGTAGAATTCAGGGATTTATATAAATTCAACCGGGCCTGGCCATAGGGGAGGGAATAGCCCGCACTGTCCTGGTATTCCCATTCCTTTAGTTTGTCATTTATCTTCGTTTGTTCGATACTGTTACCAAATTGGATGAAGTGCTTGCCATATTCATAACTGCCTTTTACCCCGGCATTGTATACCGCAATGTTCAGTTCATTGCGGCCGTAGTTCTGGTAATAACCGGCACCCAGCGGATTGATGATCTGCCCAAATGTACTGCTGCTATGATCAAAGTCACGGTCACCGAATAAGTAGGTGCCGGCAATATCAAAATTCTCGTTTTCCTTATCCTGGAAGCGGCTAAGCATCCACTTTAGTTTCAATTTTTTATTCACGGATTGTAACAGGCTTAAACCGATGAGGTTGGTCTTGTAGCCATCTCTTTCCTGTCCCTCGAAGAAAACATCCAAACCAAGATTGGAAGTGAATAAAGGTGAAAAGACAGAAGATGTTTTACTAACAGATTCAGGGAACAGGGTGAATTTTGTTACAGAAAGGTTGCCTAATAATTCCAATTGCAGTTTTTCACTGATCTTGTAAGTGATGAAAGCCTGTATATCAGCAGAAGAGGGAATGTAAGCCCCCCGTGTTTCCTGGCTGCTCAGTAAATTTTTATTACTCCGGTTACGGATGCCCAATAAATACGTGAACCTTCCTTTTTTTGCAATGCCCTCCAGGTGCATGCCCTGCTCCAGTAAACTTACATAGGCAGTGCCCCCGAAACTCTTTGGTTTTTTATACTGTACATCCAGTACACTGCTCATCTTATCACCATATTTTGCCTGGAAGCCACCATTATAAAAGCTAACATTTTTTGCCAGTTCAGGATTAATGAAACTGAGGCCTTCCTGTTGCCCGCTCCTGACAAGATAAGGGCGGAAGATCTCAAAATCATTCAGGTAGATAAGGTTCTCATCATAATTGCCGCCACGTACGCTGTACTGGGAAGTGAGTTCATTATTACTGCCCACCAATATTTTTATAAGCCCCTCAACGCCACCGGTAGTGCTAGGTAACACCAGTGCATTCTTTGGATTTATTTTTGTAAGGCCGGTTTCCCTGCGTTCCTTGTCATCGGCCACCACCACGGTTTGCAGGGTTGTGCGGGCAGGCTCAAAACGAATGGATACTTTTTCTTCTTCGTTCTCACTTAAAAAAAAATTCTTTTGTACAGGTGTATAGCCGCTATGAGAAAAAACGATGGCGAAGGCAGATCCTGCAGGAACTTTTATACGAAAAGAACCACTATCATTACTGGTGATGCCATTGTTCCTGCCAAGGATGATGACAGATACTTTTTGCAGTGGCTTTTCATTTTCGTCGACCAAGCTGCCACTGACCCAGGCGTATTTTTTCTGGGAAAAGGAAGAAAGCGCAACAAGGGTAAAAAGAAACGCAATGACAATTCTCATGCTATGAAGGTAAATATTTTAATGCTGATGAAACTGATCATTTTACATTCCTTCAACCTATATTCTCTTTAATGCGGCGATCGTTGCTTTAGGGTCTGCGGTACTGAAAACGGTATTGCCGGCAACCAATACATCTGCACCGGCATTTAAAATGGTCCTTGCATTGTCTAATGTAACGCCGCCATCGATCTCGATCTTTACTTTCAATGATCGCTCATCGATCATTTCACGGAGCTGTTTTATTTTAGTGAGCGTATGGGGTATGAATGATTGTCCGCCAAAACCCGGATTCACACTCATTAAACAAACCATGTCAATATCTGCAAGAATATCTTTTAATGCTTCAACCGGTGTATGCGGATTAACGGCTACGCTTGCCTGCATTCCCAGGCTTTTTATTTGCTGGATATTGCGATGAAGGTGTGGGCATGCTTCGATATGCACAGATAAAATATCAGCACCTGCTTTTTTAAATGCTTCAGCATACAGCCCCGGGTTCTCGATCATCAAATGAACATCACAAATTTTGCCAGTAGCTTTGCGGATGAACCCGATCACCATTGGGCCAAAACTGATATTGGGAACAAAATGCCCGTCCATCACATCCAGGTGAAACCAATCTGCCTCACTTTCATTCAGCATTTTGCATTCGGCTTCCAGGTTTAAAAAATTGGATGCCAGTAAGGAGGGAGCGATGATGGGCATTATGAATGTTGAATTGTGATTGAAAGTGATCCAGATTATAAAGTTAATTCATAATTAATAATCCAGCATTCATAATTTCATTTCACCCCCAACCTTGCCAACGCATCCTGTGCCTCAATATAATCGGGGCTATATAATAAAGCGGTATGGTATGCGTCTATTGCGTCGCTGCTCCTGTTGAGTTTTTCCAGGCAACGGCCGCGCCAATAATGCCCTTCATCAAAATTGTTCTGCAGGGTAACTGCTTTATCTGCAACGGCGAGGGAGGCTTCGTATTTTCCAAGGTCATATAGTGCAATGGCTTTTTCGCGGTAGGCAAACATGTAGGTGTAATCCATCGCCAGGCATTTATCAAAGAGGCCGATCGCTTTTATTTTATCGCCTGCATAATTATAATAAAGCCCTTTAATGAAAAATACCTCTTTGTCTGATCTTGTTTTTTTTGCAAGGAGTAACGCTTCCGCCATGCCAAGCGCTTTTGCATTTTTTGTTTCGGCGTATATGGTGGCGAGCGAAATGATGTATTGCGGATCAGGGGATAGGCCGATCGCTTTTTCAAATGCCTTTATTGAATTCATGGTATCCTCATTCTCGAAATAAAGCGTGGCCTTCATATTCCAAAACCGCGCATTCATGCTGTCTTTTTTTATGGCATCATTTGTTGTTGCAAGGGCCATATCGTATTCACCGTTATCCCTATAATATTGTACCAGGTTCTCTTTCAGCAGGAGTGAATCGGGAAATGTGTTGACGGCATCTTTCATTATTTTCTCCGGGTTAGTGCAGTCCCCTGCAACAACAGGGGCATCTTTTCCTTTACCGTTGCAGGCAGCAAAGAGCACCAGGATCATCAATAAGCGGGGAAACTGTTTCATACAAATTTACTGTTGCAAAATTAAGCCCATTGTTGTTAAGCTCCTGACAAATTTCTGACAATCCAATATTAATAGCAGCTTACCTTTGCAAACAAAAAATAAGGGGATGAAACGAATTGCATTTATGCCGGTAATGATCCTGCTCTTAACAATTGTCATTAGCTCCTATACAACCAATACGGCTACCCACCAGTTCGCACATTCGCTGAAGGGGAGTTATTCGCAGGCGTTGAATACTGCATCTTCTTCCTTTACAGATACGATCCAATTTCCCGGTGAAAAACATTTCGCCAATGTGCAGCAACTTACTTTCGGGGGCGACAATGCAGAGGCGTATTTTAGTTTTGACGGAAAGTACCTGGTCTTTCAAAGAAAAAATGAAAAAGAAGGGATCCAATGCGACCAGATATGGATGGGAAAAATCCCTACTCAGCCCGGCGAAAAATTTCAACCCAAATTGGTCAGCACCGGAACAGGAAGAACGACCTGCAGTTATTTTTATCCCGATGGCAAACATATATTGTATGGCTCAACACATTTAGGCAGCGCAGCATGCCCACCGGTACCCGACAGGAGTAAATACGGCAATAAATATATATGGGCCGTATATAAGGATTTCGACATTTTTACGGCAGATACCAACGGCCATATTCTTAAACGCCTTACTAAAACCCCGGGCTATGATGCAGAAGCCACACTTTCTCCCAAAGGCGATAAGATGGTATTTACGTCTATGCGTGACGGTGACCTTGACCTGTACACCATGGACCTGAAGGGTAAACATGTGAAACGCATAACGAATACGCTGGGTTATGATGGCGGTGCGTGGTTCAGTTCGGATGGTACCAAAATAATCTGGAGGGCCTCCAGGCCAAAGACGCCTGAAGAAATAAAAGAATACAATGACCTGTTGAAAGAAAACCTGGTAGCGCCTACGCATATGGAAGTATGGATCGCTGACGCAGATGGTAAAAATGCCCGCCAGGTAACGTTCTTAGAGCAAGCCAACTGGGCACCCAATTTTACGCCGGATGGAAAACATTTCATCTTCTGTAGCAACCATGAATATAAAAGGGGCTTCCCTTTCAATATGTACCTCTGTGACCTGGATGGAAAGAATATGGAGAAGATAAGTCATGATAACAGTTTTGATGCATTCCCGATGTTTAGCCCAGACGGAAAGAAATTCGTCTTCTGCAGCACGCGTAATAATGGCGGAACAAGAGATATCAATATTTTTATTGCGGATTGGGTACCGTAAAAGTTGGTAGTTGATAGTGTGTGGTCGGCATATTACCAACTACCACCTACCAACTACTAACTACCAACTTCCTTACAGTTCTATCACTTCACAATCCTTCATCTCTTTTCCGTCAACAACAAAACGGATGATCGTTCTAACCGTTTGCCATCCCTGCTTTCCGGCAGCGCCGGGGTTCATGTGCAGGCAATTCAGTTTGGGGTCATACATCACTTTTAAAATATGGGAGTGGCCACTGATAAAAAGTTGCGGTTGATGGATAAGCAATTCCTTTTTGGTATCAGGATTGTATTTGGGCGGGTAACCACCAATATGGCGCATCATCACTTTCACTTCTTCACACATAAAAATCAATTGCTCCGGAAACTGGCTTCGGATATCCTTCCCGTCAATATTTCCGTAAACCCCTTTTAGTGGCTTTTCCTCTCTTATTCTTTTGGCAATATCCCCATTCCCAAAATCACCCGCATGCCATACCTCATCGCAGTTTTTAAAGTGCTCAAAAACGGCTTCATCAAGGTAATTGTGCGTGTCTGATAGGAGTCCGATTCTTGTCAAATGGTTTCAATTTAATACTGTAAATTTACGGGTACAAATATAGCTAATGCCATTTCACCGCAACTTCACCTATTATATTGATAAACGCAGCTGGAAATATATTTTCCTGCTGGCATCTCTTGAGCTTTGTGTCTGTTAATACTGTTTCAATTCGAACGAATTATTCATTATTAATTACTAATTCTTAATCATTATGGCTCACTATCATACCCTGGGAAAGATCCCACATAAAAGACATACCCAATTTCGCAAGCCCGATGGCGAATTATATTCAGAGCAATTATTTTCCACCGAAGGTTTCAGCAACGACTATTCTTTATTGTATCACAATTATCCACCTACGGAGATCATCAAGACAGATGAACCAGTGAATGTGCAACCAAAGATAGCCGAAGAAAAAATGCTGAAACACCGCAGCCTGGAGGGTTTCAATATCAAACCGGAAAAAGATTACCTGCAAAGCCGAAAGGCTGTGTTGGTCAACAATGATTGCCATATCGTACTGGCGGCACCGCAACAAAGCATGACCAGGTATTTTTACAAAAATGCCGATGCGGATGAGATGATCTTTATCCATGAAGGCAGCGGTGTATTAAAGTCGCAGTATGGGGATATTGATTTTGCTTATGGTGATTATCTTATCATTCCCAGAGGTACTATTTATCAAATTCATTTTGCCACGGAAGATAACCGCCTGTTCATTGTAGAATCATTTACCCCTCTCCGTTATCCCAAAAAATACATGAGCAAACTGGGGCAGTTGATGGAGCATTCTCCTTATTGTGAAAGGGATATTCGTCCGCCGCGCAACCTGCAAACGCATGATGAGGCAGGTGATTTTCTTATCCAGACAAAAAAGAAAGGGATATTATACGGCATTCATTATGCCTATCATCCTTTTGATGTAGTGGGATGGGATGGTTGCTGTTATCCGTTCGCTTTTTCCATTCATGATTTTGAGCCCATTACCGGAAGGGTACACCAGCCACCGCCGGTGCACCTCACTTTTGAGGCACAAAATTTTGTGATCTGTTCTTTTTGCCCGCGGCTGTATGATTATCACCCCGATGCCATCCCGGCCCCGTATAATCATAGTAATATCGACAGCGATGAGGTATTATATTATGTTGCCGGTGATTTTATGAGCCGCAAACATGTTACAAAGGGCATGATAACACTGCACCCGGCGGGCATTCCGCATGGCCCGCATCCCGGCGCTGTGAAAAAAAGCATTGGTGCAAAGGAAACAAAGGAACTGGCCGTGATGGTAGATACATTTCATCCATTACAACTAACAGTAGACGCACTTGAAATTGAAAACGAAGGTTATGTGATGAGTTGGGCTGAATAAGGGATTTTTCTTCTTCCAACATTTCATAAAAATTACTATATTGGGATAACAAAAACACATTACCATGATAAAATTCAATGAAATAAAAGTCGGGGATTATTTAGTAGCGGATAATGATGGTGATAAACGCCAGGGCGAAGTAACGGATCTTAATCACAATGAAAAGCAAGTATGTGTAGATACCGGGGCCCAGGGTTTCTGGTATGAAACAGAACAACTGAGTGCGATCCCTTTGGATGATGCACAATTAATGAAACTCAAATTCCAAAAGCAGGATAATGCGGATGGCTCGGTAAAATATATGAAGGGCGCTTTCAGGATACTACTATCAGCAAAAGATGATTTTTCAAAATTTGAGATATGGTACCGCGATGAACATCGGCATATCCTGCAACCCATTAGTGTACACAATTTGCAGAATCATTTTTATGATATGACAAAAGTGTTTTTGAATGATGAGTCATTTGCATAAGTAAAGAATATAATAATATAATGATCCCGTGTTGCCTGGGGCAACACGGGATCATTTATTTTGGCAGCATCCTATAAACCCCTGAAAACCTGTTTACTGAACATTTTTCCCGGAAAAACCTCCCCTGGCCACCCTAAAAAAGACAAAAAGCATGGCTAAATCTCTTTTTCTGTGGAAAAACCCCTGTTTTGTTGGTAAATAGGCTCGTTTTTTTAGTATAATTGAATTAATCATCCTATCTTTGCGCTCCCAAAATTATGGCTAAACAGGCACTTATTAAACAGGATGGAACAATTGTTGAGGCGCTGAGCAATGCTATGTTTAAGGTGAAATTGGAGAATGGGCACGAAATTTTGGCTACTATTTCCGGAAAAATGAGTATGCATTATATACGTATCCTGCCGGGGGATAAAGTAGGTGTGGAGATGAGCCCGTATGACCTGACAAGGGGCCGGATAATTTTTAGGTATAAATAAATAGGAGAGCATTATTACAAAAAAAATACACAATGAAAGTAAGAGCATCCATTAAAAAACGCAGCGCTGATTGCAAGATCGTAAGAAGAAAAGGCAGGCTGTATGTGATCAACAAAAAGAATCCACGCTTTAAGCAAAAGCAGGGTTAGAACAATATGCAATCAGCAATATGCAATTTGCCTGTTGTTAATTGCCTGTTGCCAATTTGAATAAAAAACTCTAAAAAATTAAACAGATAATATGGCTCGTATTGCCGGTATTGACATACCAAAAAATAAAAGAGGCGAAGTTGGTCTTACTTACATTTATGGGATTGGCCGTTCTACTGCCCAATACATTTTAGCTAAGGCTGGTGTTGATGTTAACAAAAAAGTTAACCAGTGGAATGATGATGAGCAAACTGCCATCCGTAATGTTATCAGCAATGAATTTAAGACAGAAGGTGCATTGCGTAGTGAAACCCAGATGAACATCAAGCGATTACTGGACATCGCCTGTTACCGTGGTTTACGCCATCGTAAAGGATTGCCTGTTCGCGGACAACGTACACGCACCAACAGCCGTACAAGAAAAGGTAAGCGTAAGACAGTTGCGGG
>JANYIM010000011.1 GCA_025362055.1 Bacteroidota bacterium | reverse complement strand
CATAGGGAAAAATGTGAGTGGCAGCGACCGTTATTTTGCAACAGGAGAACAATTGGATACAAAAGACAAACTAATTGCAGCGGGCATTCAATGTTTTTTGCAGAATGGAGAAGGCATTACTGCCATCACCCAACTTGTAGTGGTTTCAACAGCGGTGGAAGATACCGTGTATGAAGTGCAGAAAGCAAAAGAATTGAATATTCCCATCATCAAGCGTTCAGAATTACTCGCATTGATCGCTGCCAGCAAGCGAACGATCGCCGTGGGTGGTACTTCGGGCAAAAGCACAACCAGTGCCATGTTATTCGATATACTTGAATATGCAGGCATGCAGCCAAGCATTATCAGTGGGGCAGGTTTGGTGAGTATCATTTCAGCAGGCAAGATCGGAAATGCGAAAGTAGGAAGCGGAGAGTGGCTGGTGATAGAAGCTGATGAAAGTGATGGCTCCATCGTACAATACCATCCTCAAATTGGTTTGTTACTGAATGTTGATAAGGACCACCAGGAGATAGATGAACTGATGAGCATTTTTGCAGAGTTCAAAAAAAATACACAGCAATTATTTATAGTCAACCAGTCGAATGTATTGGCTAAACAATTGTCGCAAAATATCAAACAAGATTTTTCAAGTGATGAAAATTCAGCTGCAGGCTATACCGCATATGATTTTGAACAAGATGGGTTCTCTATAAAATTCAAAATTCAAAATTTTAAATTCGAAATTAATACGATCGGCAAACACAATATGGAAAATGCCCTCGCAGCGGTAACCGTAGCCAATCAAATTGGCATCGGCCTGCAAACCTGTGCCAGTGCTTTAAAGGGCTACAAAGGTATTTATCGCCGTCACCAGGTGCTGGGTAATAAGGATGGCGTTTGGGTAATCGATGATTATGCACACAATCCTGTAAAGTGTGCTGCGTCTATTGCTGCCTGTCAGCAGGTAGCGCCAAAAGTAGTGGCCTGGTTTCAACCGCACGGCTATGGGCCAACGCGTTTTTTAAAAGATGATTTTGTAAGAGAGATCGCTGCGGTACTGCGCCCGGAAGACGAGATATGGATGACCGAGATATTCTATGCAGGTGGTACGGCTATCAAGGATATTTCTGCCAATGAACTCATCATGGACATAAAGGCCCTGGGAAAGAATGCTTTTTTTGTGGAAGACAGGAAGGATCTTCTGTCGGCAGCAAAACCCCACTTAACAAATAATTCTGTCTTACTTTTAATGGGCGCAAGGGATCCGGGGCTGGAAGAATTCAGCAGGTCCTTATTTCAAGCATTATAATTCAGTGATATGAAGATCATTTTCAGCATTGCCTTTTTCTTTTTTTCTGTTGCAACATCCGCACAAAGGAATAGCGCTTCCATGAAGGACCTTAAAGGGCTGCAGGGCAATTGGGGCGGACAGTTAACATACACCGATTATTCGGACGATAAAAAGCAGGTAACACTGCCAACAACACTGGCCATCGTTGATATGAATGATTCAATAGGCCTTAGTTTTATTTATACAGAGCCTACTGGCAAAACAGTAACAGAGAAAAGCAGCATGCGTATTTATGAGGATGGGAAGAATATGAGTTATGAAGGGAAGGGATATGATATTGATGCTGTCCGTCGCAACGGGGAAAGATTGACCATTATCATAGAAACAGAAGGTACTGATAATAATAAGACCGCAGATATACGCTTTACTTTTATAATTGGGCCGGCGGTATTCAATATCCAGAAACAAGTTAAATATGAAGGGACAGAAAAATATTTTACGCGTAATACGCTGCAATTCACAAAAAAGTAAATGACAACCCTCATTACGAATATACAGCAACTCGTTAATGCAAGAGAAACTTCTGCACTGCTTCGGGGCAAAGCATTGGCCAATCTGCCTTGTATTGAAGATGCATTTGTATTAATTGAAGACGGCATCATTGCAGACTATGGCGCAATGTTTGAACTGGAACTTAAAGTGCCGCAATTACCCAAACACGTTATTGATGCAGCAGGGCAATTTGTTTTACCAACCTGGTGCGACAGTCATACCCACCTTGTATTTGCAGCCAGCAGGGAAAATGAATTCATCGATAAGATAAAAGGGATGAGCTATGCTGAAATAGCTGCCAAAGGTGGTGGTATTATAAATTCAGCAGCAAAATTAAATGAAACCAGCGAGGATGAATTATTCAACAGCGCATGGAGAAGGCTGGAAGAAGTCAGTAAGATGGGCACCGGTGCCATTGAGATAAAAAGCGGCTATGGGTTAACGGTAGAAGGGGAGTTGAAAATGTTGCGGGTGATAAGGAAACTAAAGGAAAGATCGAAGCTTTCCATCAAAGCAACATTTCTCGGTGCACACACATATCCATTAGCCTATAAAGAAGATCACAAGGGTTATATTGATTGTATTATCAATGAAATGCTGCCCACCATTGCCAAAGAAAAACTAGCCGACTATATTGACGTGTTCTGCGAAACAGGATTTTTCTCTCCTGAAGAAATGGAAACTATCTGTAAGGCCGGAATGAGTTATGGATTGAAACCGAAATTGCACGTGAACCAAATGAATAGTATTGGAGGAATCGAGTCTGCAATAAAATTAAATGCCCTTTCCGTAGATCATTTGGAAACGATGACGGATAGTGATGTTAAGTTATTGAGTGGCTCGGGGGTGATCGGTACATTACTACCCACTGCAGCATTCTTTTTACGGATGCAGTACCAGCCGGCACGACAATTAATTGACAACAATTGCGCCATTGCATTGGCATCTGATTATAATCCCGGCTCATCGCCTTCAGGCAATATGAATTTTGTAGTGGCACTAAGTTGCATTCAAATGAAAATGTTGCCCGAAGAAGCCATCAATGCAGCCACGCTCAATGGGGCTTATGCCATGGATATTGGAAATGAACTTGGAAGTATCACTATCGGTAAAAAGGGAAATCTTATTTTTATAAGACCGATCCCATCAATTGCATATATCCCTTATTCTTTTGGCAGTGATTTGATCGATAAGGTGATGATAAACGGGGAGTTTGTTTGAAAGATTTTATCAATTTAAATAGGGGGATTAAATACATGTTTAGTAAACCCAAAAAAATAATTTAGATGCAGCAACTTATTGAATGTGTCCCAAATTTCTCCGAAGGCGATGACCTCAATATCATCAAACAGATCACCGGCGAAATTGAATCTGTTGAAGGCGTTCGTCTGCTCGATGTAGATCCCGGAAAAGCCACCAACCGCACTGTGGTAACCATGGTAGGTGCCCCGGAAGCGGTGATAGAAGCTGCTTTTCGCGCCATTAAAAAAGCAGGGGAGTTAATTGACATGAGCAAGCACAAGGGCGAACATCCACGCATGGGGGCCACCGATGTATGCCCCTTAATTCCCATTGCCAATATCAGCATGGAAGACACGGCGAAGTTTGCACAACAACTGGCTAAAAGAGTAGGAGAAGAACTAAAGATCCCTGTTTATTTATACGAAGCCGCACAAGCGGATGCAAAAAGAAATAATTTATCAGTTATCCGTGCGGGTGAATACGAAGGCTTCTTTAAAAAGATAAAACTGCCCGAATGGAAACCCGATTTTGGCCCTGCTGAATTTGATGCCAAACGTGGTGGTACCGTTATTGGGGCAAGGGATTTTTTAGTGGCATATAATGTCAATCTTAACACAACTTCTACAAGACGTGCCAATGCCATTGCATTTGATATAAGGGAAGCCGGAAGAAATATTGTGGAAAATGGCGTTAAGGTAAATAAGCCGGGCAGCTTAAAAAGCGTAAAAGCCATTGGTTGGTTCATAGAAGAATATGGCATTGCGCAGATATCCATCAATCTCACCAATATTAACATAACGCCTGTGCACATTGCCTTTGACGAGGTTTGCAAAAGGGCAAACGAAAGAGGCATACGCGTAACCGGTAGTGAACTGGTAGGGCTGATTCCCCTAAAAGCCCTGTTGGATGCCGGGAAATATTTTTTAAGAAAGCAACAACGATCTGTGGGCGTGAGTGAAAAAGAATTGATCAAGATCGCTGTGAAGTCAATGGGCCTGGATGAACTGGGACCATTTAACCCCGAAGAAAAAATCATTGAATATATGCTTGCAAACAAAACCGATAACAGATTGGTGAGTATGACGCTTACTGATTTTGCGAATGAAACAGCGAGCGAAAGTCCGGCACCGGGAGGTGGCTCCATTGCTGCTTATGTAGGAGCATTGGGTGTTTCATTGGCTACGATGGTCGCTAACCTTTCTTCACACAAAAAAGGCTGGGACGAACGCTGGGAAGAATTCAGCAACTGGGCTGAAAAAGGTGAGCAATACAAAAATGAATTATTGAAATTAGTGGATGCTGATACCAATGCCTTTAACCAGATCATGAATGCATTTGGCTTACCCAAGGGCACAGACGAAGAAAAAACTGCACGCCACAAAGCCATCCAGGATGCAACTAAATATGCGATAGAGATACCATTTAAAGTGATGCAGACAGCATTTGCAAGCATGGAGGTTATCCATGCAATGGTCATCAGCGGTAATCCCAATTCCGTTACGGATGCCGGTGTTGGCGCGCTTTGTGCCCGCAGTGCAGTGATGGGTGCATTCATGAATGTACGCATCAATGCTGCAGGTTATGATGATAAAGTTTTTTTAAATGATGTAATTACAAAAGGAATGGATATTGAAAAAAAGGCCATCGCATTGGAAGGGGAGATATTGAAAATGGTGAATGAAAAAATAGGTATCTAAGGATAGAAATGCAGATGACCCGATCTTTCCTACAGCGGCTGTCACCAGCAAATCCGGGAATTACAGTCGCAATAATGCCCACAATACCTACCGGTAGGGCTTGGTTATAGTATACCTTAACCTCAGCATCTAATTTGATGCTACTCTTTCAAAAATTGGATATTTAGATGATTTAAAAATACCGGTAAGACAGAGAAGATAGAAGTGAGGGAGATAACTTATTATTAAGATGAAATAACGTAGGTGACAGGGTTGTAGCGGATTAAAAACGGATATCCCTCTTAGCATACAGCTTCCGTAAAGAGAAATCCGTTTTTATCCACCGCAAAGATCCGTATTATCTGCGTTTCTATCCTTATTCACTATACTTCACATAACCCTTCAACTGGTAATGCGATAAAACCGTTTGAGCGGTCAACGAAACTTTTACATCCGGCAAAAGATCTTCTTTCATTGTTCCGGAGAAGGCCATGGCCTGTCCGCAGGCGATGAATTTAGCGCCTAATTTTTTTAAGTCTTCGATTAGTTTAAGATTGGGATTGTCTGTTTTATATTTTTCCTGGTAGGCTTTATTGGTCTTTAATGCATTCAATGCGCCGCCATGCACCACAATGACCGGGATGATCCTTTTTGCCGGGATACCCGATGCATAGTGCAGGTTAATGACACGCGCCACTTCATCCAATCCGTTGTTGATCTCTTTTGAAAGTGAGTCTGGATTATTCGATGTAACCTCAAACAAAAATTTATAATCAATAGTAGGATCGGGGATCTCCGTTGGGTCTGTTACAGGAATAACACCGCTGTTCTTGGTTCCTTTCAGCAAAGGGAAAATGGCCCTTGCTTCTATCTTATCCCATTTTTCTTTCTCCGCATATTCTTTCCCGATCTTTACAGAATCGGCGTGTATCAGTGCACGTAAGGTACTGTCTTTTTTGGCATTGCGTGCACTGTCAACAGAGGTGATGGTTTGCGAAGATGCAAAAAGGAATGCCATTGTGGCAAATAAGAGTAATGATAATTTTCTCATAATGGTTGGTTTAGGAAGGAAGATACATTTTTATTTGAAATAATAATAGGGGATGATGTTGTTGAGAAGTTAAGGAAGAATAAGCAATAGGCAATAAACAATAAAGCATCCTTAGGACAGATAACTTAAAAAAAATGAGATTCAAATATTTATAACGTGAAGTACCCCTCTCCTTAGGCAAAGGCTTGCCCGCCTGAGTTATTTAGGCAGGGCTGGGGTGTGGTCATTTCGGTACATAATCAAAAACCAGCACCGCATTCTCCTGCAAGCTGGCACTGGAGTGTATTTCATAGCGTTTATCCCCCGCAGTTACAACGATCAAAGCCGTATTGGGCGGTATGCTGCCCAGGTTGTCGGCAAAGAGGATGATCTCGTGGTGCGCCTCTTTTTCATCCAGGTCAATATCAATGATAATGGGCTTCTCTGAAATGCGTTGTTTATTTACCAATAGCCTGGTGTTGTAAAAAATGGTTACGGTATCATCGTCGATAATGGCGTTGTCGTATACTTTAAGGGTAATATGTTTTACGTCAACGGGCAGGTGGCTGAATGTTATTTTCTTTCTCCCGTTCATCCTTTGCAGGATCAGTGGTGTGTCGTTTTGTGCAGCTATCGGATTCGCGTAGGTGATATTCTTATCAGCAGGATACTGCGCAGTATTCAGGGAGTCTTTTGGCTTTAGCACCAGCGGAAAACAGGAAGCTACACTGGCTGGCATTGTAGGAGGGCCCGTGGAAACTCTTTTTACCTGTAAATTTTCAGTAGGCGTTGCAGGCATCGCATTATCGAAAATGCCAAAGGAATTATTAGTAAAATCGCGGATACTAAATACCGGGTCTGGTTCGGGATCCGATTTAAGTGACATTTCTACTACCAATTTATCTTTACCGGCGCGTTTTTCATTCCATACCCTTAATCGCATCAACACATGGTTACCGCTGTTCTCAATAAATGAACTGCCTGTTAATACCCATAGGTCCATTTTTTTATCATACTTGCCTTCAAAAAGTGCTTTACAATAATCATGAGCTCCCTTATGCCCGATAACGGAATCAAAGGTATAACCGCATAGCTGGCCATTTTGCTGTATGATATTCAACTGTAATAATTGCCCCTCAACCCTCACTGGAAAGAATTGCCTGCCCATGATGCCTTCCCAGGTACCCGTTAGGTCTTGCTGCGCCTCCGCCCCGGTTGTACAGAGCAGGAAGATGAATACAATGATATAGCGGCTGTTGCGAACCATACTGCTACTAAATTTACTCAATTTTTACGGCCATCGGGGAGAAACCGGGCTTTCCATGAAAAATATTACTTTAAATACTAAAATATCAACTACGGAATGAGCGTTATAGGCTTATACTAATCTTAAAGGACCATGACCAGGAAAATATTTTTACTTGCCGGTATTATTGGATGTAGCTGTGCAGGCTATAGCCAGCACACAGCCTTTCACAAGAACGCTGCTCTTAAAGGGATATCGGGGACAGCTTCTAAAACAGAAATAACAGCAGTGACGGGCATCACCGTGTACAAGGATGCCGAT
>JANYIM010000298.1 GCA_025362055.1 Bacteroidota bacterium | reverse complement strand
TTGATCCCTGTTTAAACCCGGATGGCCGTGATCGTTATGTGAATTGGTTCACACAGATGAGTGGCGCAAACCCCAATGCGAATCCCGATTCAAGAGAACACAGTGAGCCCTGGCCGGGGGGAAGGGTTAATCATTATAATTTTGACCTTAACCGCGACTGGGCCTGGCAAACACAGGTAGAGACACAACAACGCATAAAAAAATACAATGAATGGATGCCGCAGATACATTGCGATTACCACGAACAATATCCTAATAACCCTTATTATTTTGCACCGGCTGCCGAACCCTTTCATGAAGTGATAACGCCCTGGCAGCGGGAGTTCCAGACAACGATCGGGAAAAATCATGCCCGTTATTTTGACGCTAATGGCTGGTTGTATTTTACGCGGGAGATATTTGACCTGTTCTATCCTTCTTACGGTGACACCTACCCGACATACAATGGTGCCATTGGCATGACCTATGAGCAGGCGGGCCATAGTCCGGGCGGATTGGCCATTGTAAAAAGTGATGGAGATACACTTACTTTAAAAGACAGGATAGCGCATCATTTTACCACCAGCATGAGCACGATCGAAATAACTTCCAGGAATGCCGCAAAGGTAGTAAGTGAGTTCAAAAAATTCTTTGATGACGCAAGGACGAAGGGCGTTGGCGAATATAAAAGTTTTGTGGTAACGTCTGATGATAAGAATAAACTGAATGCTTTAGAATTATTACTCTCCAACAACAAAATTGAATTTGGCGAATACAACAAACCGGGTGTAAGGGGGTATAATTATTTTTCGGGGAAAGAAGAGCCGGTCGTTACCGGCGCTTATTCTATCGCCATCAACAGTATGCAGCCAAAGTCGGCTTTGATACAGGTATTGTTTGAGCCCAAATCAAAATTGAGTGATTCGGCCACTTATGATATCACTGCATGGAGTTTGCCTTATGTGTTTGGATTAAGGTCGTATGCGGTCAGGGAAAATATTCCCGTATCTGCCACAGCAATGGTGGCTTACTCGAGCCCTGTAACGGCCTCCTCTTATGGTTACCTGGTAAAATACAATTCGTTCAATGATGCAAAGTTGCTTGCGGCTTTATTGCAACAGGGGATTAAAGTACGTTTTGCTGAAAAAGAGTTTTCTTTTAAAAATAAAAATTATTCAAAAGGCAGCCTGATCCTTTTAAGGTCGGGGAATGAAAAGATCTTTTCTTCTTTAGCGGCCATTTTAATGCAATACCATGCAACTGCGGATGTGGTAGAATCCGGTTTTGTGCAAACGGGTTTTGATTTTGGCTCGGAGAAGGTCCATTTCGTTAAAAAGCCAAATGTAGCGATGCTTACCGGCAATGGTGTTTCGGCAACTGCCGCTGGTGAAGTGTGGCATTTGTTTGAACAGCAATTGAATTACCCGATCGCTGTAATTAATGCAGATGAGATCAGCGGCGTTAACTGGAAAAATATTGATGTGTTGATCCTGCCCGATGGCAATTATAAATTCTTATCGGATAAGGATGGTGCCAATGACCTGAAGACATGGGTTCGGCAGGGTGGAAAGATCATTGCTTTGGAAAATGCGGTATCGCAAATGGCTTCAGGCGACTGGGGCATCAAACTAAAGAAAAGTGAAGAAGATACGACTACAAAAAAGCCTTATAACAATTTGCGAAAATATGAGGACCGTGAAAGAGACGGTATTGTAAATAATATTCCCGGGGCCATTTATAAAGTAGAGTTGGATAATTCCCATCCGCTTGCATTTGGTTACCCTGAATTTTATTTTACGTTAAAACAAAACGGAGCGATCTATGAATTCATGAAAGACGGATGGAATGTGGGCGTGATAAAGAAAGACAACCAGGTAGCAGGGTTTGTGGGCAGTAAGGCTAAAGAAAAGATCAAAGACGGAACAGTAATAGGGGTATCGCAGATGGGAAACGGGTCGGTTGTGTTCTTTGCTGATGATCCGATATTCAGGAGTTTTTGGGAGAACGGGAAGTTGATATTCAGCAATGCGGTTTTTTTGGTTGGGCAATAATTGCCACAGAGGCACAGAGAAAAGACAAAAATAGTATCGTAGGATAAAGTAATCTATAAAACAATTAGTAAGTTAAAATGATAAAACGAAATTCCATAGCTCTGTGCCTTCGTGCCTCCGTGGCAATAAATAATTTTCGTAAGCAAATTTTTCTTTTCATTTCTTTGGCAGTAATACAAAGTATGGCTTTTGCGCAGGCCCCCCGTAGTTATACTTCTTCCGAGATATTATTGCAGATAAAAAAACTCAATGTGTTGGGTTCAGTATTATATATCGCTGCACATCCTGATGATGAGAACACGAGGCTGCTTGCTTATCTGGCCAATGAAAAATTATATCGCACGGGTTACTTAAGCCTGACAAGGGGTGATGGTGGCCAAAATTTAATTGGAGATGAACAGGGTGTTGACCTTGGCCTGATACGCACACAAGAATTATTAGCTGCACGCAGGATCGATGGCGCCGAACAGTTCTTCAGCCGTGCATTTGATTTTGGTTTCAGCAAAAGTCCGGAAGAAGCCTTACGTATATGGGGACACGATAAAATATTGAGTGATGTGGTTTGGATGATACGTAAATTTCGCCCGGATGTGATTATTACAAGGTTTCCCACCACGGGAGAGGGCGGACATGGTCATCATACGGCTTCTGCGATACTTGCAGGAGAAGCTTTTGATGCTGCAGCTGATCCAACCAAATTCCCTGAACAACTGCAGGCAGGCGTTACCGTATGGCAGGCTAAAAGGTTGCTTTGGAATACTTTTAATTTTGGTTCGGTGAATACGCAAAGCGACAATCAATTTAAACTAGATTGCGGTGATTTTAATCCCATACTTGGAAAAAGTTATGGAGAGATCGCAGCCACAAGTCGCAGCCAGCACAAGAGCCAGGGTTTTGGTGTGGCGGCACAAAGAGGTAGTGTGATCGAATACTTTAAAACAATAAAAGGGGATGCGCCTGTAAATAATCTCACGGATGGAGTGAATACCGGGTGGGACAGGTTATTATTTGGCGGTGAATTAATCAGCAGGCCGCCTAAAGAAGACAATGTGCAAAATTTAATTGATTCCATTTTTAAAACCTTTTCTGTTGAGCACCCCGAGAAAAGCATTGAACCATTGGTACGGCTTTATAAAAAAATTGAATCGGTAAGGGATGGTTACTGGAAAGAACAAAAACTGAATGAAGTAAAGAAGGTCATTGAAAATTGCAGTGGCTTATTTTTGGATGCTACTACCAATACGCAATTTGCCGTGCAGGGCGATAGTTTAAAAATAACCATGCTCGTCAACAACAGGCTGGGTGCAAATATCAGCAAGGCTATCGTGGCAGTGGAAGGTATCATCCTTCCTTTTGATCCATTAAAGAAAAATACTAATTCCATTAAGGCATATACCACATTCATAAAGCCAGCCACAAAACCCACGCAACCTTACTGGTTGGAAGAGCCGATGGAAAAAGGAAGTTTTACGGTAACTGACCAACAGCAGATAGGGAAGGGCGAGAGTGATCCCTGGAGTGTTGAATTCATACTTACGATCGAAGGCAAGGAATTTAAATTCAGGAAACCCATTCGTTACAAATATACTGACCCGGTGAAAGGAGAGTTGTACCAGCCTGTAAGTATCATTCCGGCTTTCTCTGTCAGATCTGTTCCTAAACTTGCAATAAATGAAGGTAATAATGATTGGGAAGTAAGATCATTCAATGATAATAACCTGTTCAGGTATGCTATCAAACCTGGGAAGGATTCTATTTTGCAAACTGGCAATGAGACTTTATTTGCCAAAAATCAAATTAAAAAAATACATACCGCAGACCGGGATATGATGCCAGTTTTTGATAGCCTTGGTAATAGGCACTCAGCTATTTATATAGTTAAGGATCAATTATATAAAACTGACCGCACAGCGTATGTAGAACTTCATCAAATAAATTATGATCATATTCCTGCTATCAGTTACATACAACCGGCAATATTTACTTCAGAAAATTTTGACCTGAAAATAGAAGGTAATCTCGTTGGTTATATTCCCGGCGCCGGTGATAAGATACCTGAAGCATTGCAGCAGATGGGATATAAAGTGATCACGCTGCACGAGAATGAGATGTCGCCCGGATATTTGAAACAGTTTGATGCCATCGTTACGGGCGTACGTGCATACAATACGCAACCCTGGCTCAGCAATGCATACGATGCACTCATGCAGTATGTAAAAGACGGGGGCGTGCTGCTGGCGCAATACAATACCAATAATAATATTGGCCCGATGAGATCAAAGATCGGCCCTTATCCGTTTACCATCGGCGCAAAAAGAATAACCGATGAAGAAGCGAAAGTGAATTTCTTAATTCCGGATCATCCTGCATTGAATTATCCAAACAAGATCACGGATAAAGACTTTGACGGATGGATACAGGAACGCAGTACTTACCACGCAGAAAATATTGACAGCAATTACAAACGCATTTTCAGCATGAAGGATCCCGGAGAGCAGGAAGATGATGGCGCACTGGTGATTGCCAATTATGGCAAGGGAAGATTCGTGTATGCGGGGATGGTCTTTTTCAGGGAATTGCCTGCGGGGGTGCCGGGGGCTTATCGTTTGTTTGCGAATTTGATCGCGAATAACAGGAATAAGTATATAAAGTAAACAGCGAAATAAAGATCATGTACAATCGAGCCCCGCTTATTGCGGGATAAACTGTGCCAATGAAGCTAAATGGCAGTACTAAAGTTTGGTACATAAATATGCAAGACGAAAGATCATATTGGAATAGATGGTACCTGGCAGTATTGGCATCTTTAATTGTGCAGATAATTATTTTTTATCTTATCACTAAGTCCTTTTCATGAGCCGGATAGATTGGGCCATATTGATCGCTACGCTGCTCTCCATCATCATTTATGGCGTTTATAAAAGCCGTACCACAAAAAACCTGGAGGGTTATTTTTTAAGTAACCGCAGCCTTCCCTGGTACCTCGTTTTACTCAGTATCATGGGTACACAGGCCAGTGCCATTACTTTTTTAACCGGCCCCGGCCAGGCTTACAGCGACGGGATGCGCTTTGTACAATATTATTTTGGTTTGCCTTTAGCCATGATCGTTATCTGTATCTTCTTTGTGCCCGTTTTCAGCCGTTTAAAAGTATATACTGCTTATGAATTCCTGGAGCATCGCTTTGATGCGAAGACAAGGACCTTTACTTCCATTTTATTTTTATTGTCGAGAGGGCTGAGTACTGGGATAAGTATTTTTGCCCCTTCGTTGGTACTGAGTTCATTGATGGGGTGGAATATTTATTACACCAACCTGGTGATGGGCGGCCTGCTTATCATTTATACCATGAGCGGTGGTGCAAAGGCCGTGGCACATACGCAAAAGCTGCAGATGATCATTGTATTCATTGCGCTTATGCTTACGGGTTACCTGGCAGTGAAATTATTACCGGGTGCAGTTGGTTTTACCGATGCATTAAAAGCTGGTGCACAAAACGGAAAGATGAATATCATCACTACCGGGATGACGCCGCATGGGTTTGACTGGAAAGACAAATACAATATCTGGAGCGGTTTGATAGGCGGTTTTTTCCTGGCACTCAGTTATTTTGGAACCGATCATAGCCAGGTGGGCCGGTATCTTACCGCAAAAAATGTAAAGGAAAGCAGGAAGGGCTTACTCATCAACGGCCTCGTGAAGATACCGATGCAATTCTTTATTTTATTGATAGGCGTATTGATCTTTTCTTTTTACCAGTATACAAAAGGCCCGGTTTATTTTGATGAAGTAAGTCTGGCCCAGGCAAAGCAAACCATTAAAAAAGATTCATTGGTAATGCTGGAAGGCCAGTACCAACAGGCTTTTGTGCAAAATGACCACAAAACGGCCAATGAAATAAGAAAGACCTTTAAGCAGGTGATGGAAAGGGCCTTGCCTGATAAAAAACCCAATGACACCAATTATATTTTTCTTCGTTTTGTAAAAGACAATCTGCCGGTTGGACTGATCGGTTTGATCTTTGCCATCATTTTTTTAGCGGCATGGGGTAGTATCGCTGCTGCACTCAATTCACTGGCTGCCTGTTCGGTGGTGGATTTTCATAAACGGTTCTTTGTAAAAAAAGAAACAGAACTGGCCGATTATAAAGTAGCACAATGGTATACACTCGGCTGGGGGATATTCTGCATCATCATTTCCATGTTCGCCTACAACATCGGGAACAGTTTGATAGAAGCGGTTAATATTTTAGGGTCGCTTTTTTATGGTGTTATCCTGGGTGTGTTCCTGGTCGCCTTTTGGTTAAAAAGAATAAAGGGGAATGCGGTCTTTGCTGCAGCTGTAATTTCAGAAATTGCAGTTTGCATCATTTACTGGCTTGATATCATTTCGTTTCTTTGGTTAAATGCGATCGGCGCTTTACTGGTAATTATGCTGAGTATCTTATTTCAATTAGCAGCATCGCAACGCGGAAATAAGGAACACAAAATAAGCAAGTAGGGTTCTATGAAGCTGAACAACTTTCTTATTTCAACTTTCTCTGCAATTCCTCATTCATTTTTATATAGTCGGCATTCTTTGCTTCTTTGGCTAATTCCAACGACTTTTTTGAACTCAGCATTGCACCGGCATTATCACCCATTTCTTTCTGGATCTTCGCCCTGTATAACAATATCCAATAGGCTTTATCATTGGCTTCGAAGGCTTTAGTGCAATTTTCTAAAGCTTTGGTTAAGTTACTCTCGTATTCATTATAATACTGCGCTGCCTGCCAGTAAGGCTTCTTATCTGTTAACATCGCAGCATCGATCTGGGCCTTTATTTTTTCTTTAACATTGGTAACGATGGGGATCACAATGGCTGTTTTTTCCCACATGATATGTAGTTCGCAGGTTTCTGGTTTTACGTCGGAAAATTGCATGGTGAAGGTCTCCAGTTTTTTCTTCATTTTCGCTGGTTCAATTTTAAAACGGTAAATGTCCTCCGTTTCTTTATAACCATCGGTACCCCAGTTCTTAATGCCTTTGTTGAGTATTATTTCCCACACATCAAGGCCCGGGACGGTGTAGAGTACATAAGTCCCTGTATCGATCTTCTTTCCGTTTATCTCTACTTCATCTGTGAACTGGATCCTTGTTGCTGCATTTGCCCCTGTGCGCCATAGTTTGTTCCATGGTACCAGGTCGCCGAATATTTTACGCCCTTTGGCATTTGGCCTGGAGTAAGTGAGTTCAATAGTGCCTAAACCAAAATCCTGCTTAATGGTTTGTGTGGTGGATGGTTGCGGCATACGTACCTGTGCAACTGCGGCTATCGTAAAGAATAAGAAAGACAAGAGTGCGGACAGAAATTTTTTCATGCGACTAATTTAGCTGATAAAATTACTGAAAAGAAGACATAAAAAATTACGGAAATGAAATGGGAAGACCGTTGCAGGAGTATGATCAGAATTGAACTTTAACCCTTGCGGTAGCTTTTCGCCCTTTTTTTACTACCCATTGCGGACCTTGTTCGATAAGGCGTTTAGCTAATTCGGCACAATCAATGCCGCAGCCGGACTGGTAAATCTTAATATTGGTGATAGCGCCATTTGGATTTACCTTAAAAGAAATTTCTACTTCACCATGGCGCTCATTTTGTAAAATATTATTGGGGATATCAATGCTATTGGCAATATATGTATTATAATTATCCCAGCCGTCGGCAGGCTCAACATTCACACGGGAAGAATCTTTTAAGAAGATGCCCCTGCGTAAAGATTTACCCGAAGCATTGTCTTTAACAACTACATTTTCTTTTGCCGTGTTCTCATCTTCAGACAAAACAATTTTATTTTGAGCCAGGTTGCTGTGTAAGGTATACACTCTTGGCAAATAGCCTACTGACCTTACTTCTACTTTAAGCAATGAATCTGTAGATACCAGCCTGAAATTACCATTCACATCTGCATTGGTACCAAAATTCTCATTTTTAATATTGATGTTGGCAAAAGGGAGTGGCGAATTATCGGGCCCTACAACCTGTTCAATAAAATTGCGATTAACCGTTGACGTTGTTTTGTTGAGGGAAGGCCCTTGAGTAGTTTTCTTTTTTGTATCTTCATCATTGCTAAAAAATCCCTGGCCAACCTCATTGTTCTTTGCGGTTTCAATTGCCTTGCTGGTGGTTTCCCTGGTATGGGCTTCTTTACCGGCAATGCTATTATTGCCTGCAATGTTATTATTATTATTGAGGGCAGGGGTAGCGGGACTGGGGGTTGTGGCTGCATAAGTCTTATTCTTGTCCCTTTCTTCTGTTGAAATGGTTCCTTCCGTTTTTGCAAGGTCACCGGAAGATGCAGGCTTGGCGTTGTATTTGAAAAAAACAGCACTACTATCTGCATTCCTTACAGGATTTACCTGGCTTAGCAATCTTGTGACAGGCGTTTTATCTTCCCCGATTACTTTATTGGCATCTGTCCCATTAGATTCGGGACTTGTCAAAGCCGCTGTTTCCAACTTTTTTTCAGGAGTTGAAACTGTTGTCGTAGCTGCAATTGTTGTATCGGGATCTTTTTGCGGTGTGGTAGTTAATCTGGCAATTTGATCCGGGTTGGAACCAACTTCTTTTTCTTTGGTAAGCCACCAGGTTAAAGTAGCTCCGCTGCCAATGAGTAAAACTGCGGCAGCGACCTTCCACCACCTGCCCGTAGACCGGTTCAGTGGAACTACCTTTGCCGGTAGCCTGATCTCGGCGAATTGCTGATGGAGGGCAGCCAACTGGCTGTTCCAGTCTTTTCCCTGCATGGCTTCATAGCCTTCCATCGCCTCTGCCAGGAAAGGATCATCAAGTGCATCTTTTTCCATGGTATGCATCTGGGAGCCAGACAACTTACCTGAAAAATAGGCTTCAATATCTTTTGCCGTATAAATAATATTTTTTTTATCCTCGCTCATTATGACCTAATCGTTGCTTTTCAGCTGTTT
>JANYIM010000244.1 GCA_025362055.1 Bacteroidota bacterium | reverse complement strand
CTGTTTTTCTTCCATGCATATCTTCAAATTGCGTTTCCCATTCTGAATATAACTCCTCACTTTACTCCAGTCGTACCCCGTTATGGCTGCAATTTCGTTATAACATTTGTTCTCTAAATAAAATAATTCCACCGTAATTCTTTGTTCCTCAGGCAAGGCCTGCATGCACTGCTCTAATTTCTTAAAATTCTCCTCTCGTTCCTGGGTCTCGCCATTCAGATGCATTATTTGCTCAGATTGCATAAAAGCCGGGTTAAATTCCATGGTTTTCAGGTTCCTGGGGCTTCTAAGCTGCATCAGGCAGTAATTTCGTGCTAAAACGTGTAACCAGCCCTTAAAATTATCCACTTCATGCTGCCTGAGTTTGGTGTTCAATTCATCAAAAATGTCCATTACTGCGTCTTTACAGCGGTCTGCATCCTTAAAATACTTAAGGCATACGCCAAATACCAGGTCCATATACCGCTGGTAAAGGTTGCTCAAATGATTGATATCACCGGTTTCTTTAAAAGCGGTCAGTAGCTCCTTATCCGTTGATTGATCGGGCGATATGTTCTTTAAAAAGGTCAATTTTGGTGCCTTGCGGGGCAAATAATGATTTGTTATTTTTATTCCTGGTGCTAAATACCTGATACCAGATAGCGTTTATTTACATAAAAGTGTATTAAAGTTTTGGAGTGTATCCAGCATCCCTTGCTCAGGTTTACTCAAAATAAACCTTGATCGTTTGATAGAAAAGCCGGCTATCCCTTTGCTGGTTTTGCTGTTGCTGTTTTTCTGAAAAACCCTGCAGTCCAAACAAACCGGCTGCATTGCCTTTATTGATGGCTATTTCCAGGTATCCGGCAGAATTGAACAGCGCCAGCTTTTCACCTTCCGTCACATCCGCATAGGTCTCGCTGATCTTATCGATCACCTCATCCCGTTTAAAAACAATTTTAAAACTCCGGCCTTTTCGCTGCTCTTCAAATTCTTCTTTGGCAATGTTTACGATCACATTTTCAAAATTATCAATGAAAATGATCTGGCCCTCTATCCAGTTGTTACCCAGCATAGGTCTTAACGGATTTTTAACCTTTATGGAAACGGCTGCATCTCCGAGTTCCTCTATTTTTTTTCCGCTAATGAGATCAGCAATTGCTTTTGCAAAAACGGCCGTGCAATAAATGGTATTCTTTTGTTGTGTTTTATCCAATGCCAGTGCCACTATTTTTTGCGGTACTTCTTCCAGGATCATGGTCAGCAACCCATTGTCGGCACAGCCAATGATATGGCCATTGTGTTCGGCTAAAAGAAGGTGTTCGGGCTTTTCATCAAAGAGGTTCACGAGTACAAGATGAAATGTGCCTGCAGAGAAATTGTTAATGGCATTCCTGGAAACATAAGCCGCCTGTGCATAATTGAAAGGAGACAACTGGTGTGTGATATCAATGATGCTGAGATCAGGGTTTTCCTGTAATAACCGGCCTTTTACCGCACCAACAAGAAAATCCTGCTGGCCAATGTCTGATGTAAGCGTGAGTAAAGGCATTTATAATAATTCGTTTAAAATCCTGACTGGTATTGGATATTTGATAAGCACTTCAAATCTACCGACTCTTTGCTAATTGCCAACTGTTATTGTCACTGCACATTACATACCTACCTCACCAGTTCCCCCTTTTTAAAGAAGAATTTCTTCACCAATGCATCTGCCCAACGTGGAAAGAATTTATTCATGAATACGGTTCGTTTGCCGGTAAACGTGAGTACCAATGTCCTTTTTCTTTTTTCAATAGCGTGCAGGATATGATATGCACATGCTTCAGCACTCATCATTTTACCTTCATCCATGGGGCTTTCTCCCTGCGCCTGGCCCTTACTGTTCAACGCCGCATTGCGTATATTGGAAGTAGTGAAGCCGGGGCAAACCCACATCACATTTACACCACTATCTTTTAATTCTGTTCGGATCGCTTCAAGGAAACCGTTTACTGCAAACTTACTGGCAGAGTAACCGCTTCTTCCGGGCAGACCGCGAAAGCCGGCAATAGAAGAAACGCCAACAATGGTCCCTTTGCGTTCAATGATCGAATTCAATGCAAGTTTGGTGCAATACAAGGTGCCGTAAAAATTTATTTCCATCACTTTTGTGATCACGTCGATCTCGGCATCTTTCAGCAAAGACCTCATGGATATGCCTGCATTATTGATGAGGATATCAATGCCGCCAAAGACCGTAATGGTGGAGTCAATAAAATTTTTACAGTCATTGAAATTGCTCACATCTGCAACAAAAGTATGCAGTGGTTTGCCGGAATGCCTTACCTGCAGGTCGTATAATTTTTCCTGGTTGCGCCCGCAGGTCGCAACTTTGGCACCAAGCGGTATCAATACATCGATCAGCCCTTTACCAATGCCATCGCTTCCACCGGTAACAGCAACTACTTTGTTTTTGAAGAAATCAGTCATGAATGAATATTATTTACAAAAATAGGAGGGATTGGCTGGCTGAAAATACTAATTAAAAAATAAAGCCCCCCGGTGAACGGGGGTTTGTGTGAACCTGATGGTACAAATGTTGAACCGGTTTGAGTAAGATTTGCAGAAAATTGCAGATTTTTTAGTTGCTTAATACCTCTAAGCAAGCAGAATATTTGCAGGAATTCTAAACTCTCTGTGAAAAAGTTTTGCCAGTTCAAAGGTTAATGGCTTTTTTCTATTGAGTATTGCCGAAACGTAACCTTTACTTCCAATTTTACCTACTAAATCCTTATTCTGCAATCCTAAATCCTGCATTTTAAGTTTAATTGCATCAATAGGATCAGGAAGAGGTATTGAAAAATGTTCATCTTCGTATTGCTTAATCAAAAGCAATACAAGGGCTACTTTTTCACCTGCGGCGGAATTAGGTTTTACTTTTTTATCGAATTGATCATCAATCCAATTTAAGTATTCGGTATATTCTTTTTTTGTTTTTATGATTTTAAGTTCCATAACTTATTTCTTTTTATGTTGAATGTTCACAACGTCAATTTTATCATATTCGGCATGAGTGCCAAACCATTTAATTTGGATGGCCTTAAACTCAAAGACTATCCTTACAATCAGCCTATACTTATTTCCCATAATGTTAAAAATAACCCTATCATCTGCAATCAGGCTTGCATTTCCATAAACCTTCTTTAATTCATGAAAATTTTTGAAATCACCATTTAACAACTCATAATACCACTCCTGCAAAGCCGTTGCGGCCAATGGGTATTTTTGGCAATAGGCTAATAGATTTTTTCTGTTAATAATGTTGAACACGGCACACAAAGGTATGAAAAGTTTACTAATAGAAAACTTTTATGTTGCAAAGGATTAAAAGCGGACTGGGTTGAGATGCTGGTGGTTTAAATGTACCAAAAGGTTAAAAAACAAAAGCCACTATGGAAGTGGCTTTTGAAACTGTGATCTGGCTGGGACTCGAACCCAGGGCCCATACATTAAAAGTGTATTGCTCTACCAACTGAGCTACCAAATCAGCCTTTTATTTTTTGGAGTGCAAAGATAAGGGTTCTGTGTTAAAATTTTCAGCAAAAAATGAAAAATCAACAGGATATTTAAAATGTGAATAAGTTATATATCTTTTATATCGTCATCAAACTGCAGCCTCTCACATCACTGTTATCCACTCTTCCCAATACTTCAAAACTTCCATTTGAATAAAAGCGGCCCGCATCTTCTGTTGCAATAAAACTACAACTATAGATATTGGCAAGATCAATGACGTTGATGATACCATTGAGTGGCCAATTACCTGACTGTCCGGCAGGCAGGCCTTCTTCATTCACTTCGAATATAGTCAAAGGATCATCTTCATCCCTTCCCAGCACTTTCATCCAGGCAGGGCAATGAAAGATCCCATCACCTTTTGAATAAGCCTGTGATAATAATTCCGTCATTCCATATTCAGAATGAATCGAGGCAGAATGAAAAGAACGCTTTAGGTACTCATGCATTTCTACTTTGATCATTTCTTCTCTTCGTCCTTTCATACCGCCCGTTTCCATGATAATAAAATCAGAAAGATCGGGCAATAATTTAACGATGAACTGCTTCGCGTTTTTTTGTTTTGGGAAATCCTTTTGGCCCGAGCATCCGAAGCGCAACCTCTGAAAACCTAAGACGAGGCCAGTCAACACTAGCATCGTAGAAGTTCGCGGTCATGCAGGTTTGGGCGAATGTGAGCTTTGGGGTTCCGGACTTCTTCGGCATTCGGGAAGTGTACCACCAGCCGGGCGGGTGTAGAATCTAGTCTCCTGCTCTACCGCAGTTCAAATCCAAATTCGGATTGGACCTATGGGTTGTGTGCGCAAGTGTACGGTTCGGTTTTTCGACCGCC
>JANYIM010000231.1 GCA_025362055.1 Bacteroidota bacterium | reverse complement strand
GACCTTGATAACGATGGCGACCTCGACCTGGTAGTGAATAATATAGATGATGAGGCCTTCATCATGAGAAATAATACCAATGAAACAAATGCATCGCATTACCTCCGATTCCGTTTCTTCAATAATAAAGAGCAGAAACATGAACTGTATGGTGCCACCGTAAAACTAAGTGATGACTCCGGTCACCTGCAATTAAAACATTATGATCCGCAACGGGGTTATTTATCAACCATGGAGCATGTGTTGCATTTTGGCACAGGTAAAGTTACCAGCATACCAAAAGTTGATATCCGTTTTTTATCAGGCAAACAGATCGTACTGGCCAATGTAAGAACAGACCAGGTGATAGACATTTTTGAATCGGATGGAGTAAAAGCAATTCCTGCTGAACAAAAAGCGGCTCCGCTTTTTACAGAGATCACCAACCAGAAAAAATTCAATTATACCCATACTGAAAATGATTATATAGATTTTAAACGGGAGCCGTTGATCCCATATAAATGTAGTCGCAAGGGCCCGTATTACGCAAAGGCTGATGTAAATGGCGACAAGCTGGAAGATATTTATATCGGTGGGTCTTCGGGCAATGAAAAAAAATTGATGCTACAGAATGCTGATGGAAGTTTTACAGAAAAGAAACAGGCGGCATTCATTGCTGATAAAAAATATGAAGATGGGGGCGCTATCTTTTTTGATGCTGATGGAGATGGGGATATGGACCTGTATGTTGTAAGTGGTGGTGTCGAATTTGAAGCAGGAAGCCCTAATTACCAGGATCGTTTATACATCAACGATGGTAAAGGAAATTTTACAAGATCGGCAACAGCCTTACCCAAAGAGAATTATAACGGTTCCTGTGTGATAGCGCTTGATTTTAATGACGACGGACAAATGGATCTCTTCATTGGCGGAGCGGTGCTGCCCGGCAAATTCCCTCAGCATGATAAAAATATGTTGCTGCAGAATGATCATGGTGTTTTTAAAGATGTAACAGATACTTATGCACCGGGGCTTGCGCAAACGGGAATAGTGAATGCGGCCGCATGGGGAGATATTGATGGTGATAAAAAAAATGAATTGCTTGTTGCCGGTGAATGGATGCCGGTAATGATATTCAAATGGAAGGATGGAAAATTCATCAATTGGGAACAACAGGTAAGCCTATCAGTGAATGGGGGGGAACGAAATATTTCCCTGAAAGAATTAACCGGCTGGTGGAACTGTATCAAACTGGAAGATGTGGACAATGATGGTAAGATGGATATCATCGTCGGAAACCGCGGATTGAATTCAAGGATCTTTGCAGGTATTGATCAACCTTGTACCATCTATGCAAAGGATTTTGATAATAATGGTAGTTATGATGCGGTACTGGGTTATTATATCCAGGGTAAATGTTACCCTATGTACCACCGCGATCAGCTGATCGACCAGATGCCCATGTTCCGGAAAAAATATTATCGCTACCGCATGTATGCGGGCCAAACCATGGACGACCTTTTCAGCGCACAGCAGAAACAGGGAATGGATATTTATAAAGCAAATAATTTTGCTTCGGGTATTTTGATGAATGAAGGCAATGGTCAGTTCCGTTTTAACCCCTTCCCCGAAATGGCACAGCTATCAACCATCGATGATATTGTTTTTGAGGACTTTGATAAAGATGGAATTAAAGACCTGCTGGTATGCGGCAATACCAATGATGCAGACGTTGGGACCGGGAATTATGATGCCATGGCTATCTTATTGATGAAAGGGAACGGCAAGGGCGATTTTGTTCCGGTATCGATGGCCAATGCCGGTTTTAATGTAAGAGGCGAAGTAAGAAAGATGGTTTACCTGAAAGATAAAGGAACACTACTGTTATTGAAGAATAATGAGGCGGCACAGGTTTTTATAAATAAATAGCTACGAACACCTACATCATTATAACGTTCAGGTATTGGCGAAGGCGGGGTATTTGTTGCTGTAGCTTGCCCCGCTGTGGCGGGGTCCGCCCACATGCCGAACTACATAAAGAAACGAAAATTTTATTTAAAAGTAACGCCGACTTCTAAACCGTAGCTTTAGCGAAGGTTTATTAATAAATGGTCTGCCCATAACCAATGATTGGTAGCGGTATATGTTGAACAAAGTTGGTCAAGCCCCGCTTTTGCCAATACCATGTTAGCGGCTGTGTATTCATAAATATTTTATTGGCATACCACATTAGTTTGAGGTTGTTCCATAATACAAAAGCAGGAGGAACCATAGAGGAACTATAGAGGCCCCATAGAAGAGCCTAAGAGGAAAATTCCTATAATATCCCTATAACTAACAAGCAAGCGAGTTTTATTACATAGCCGCTAACACCCAGCTTATGGTGGGGTGAAGGATCCTTACTCAAAGAAACATCCGCATTCTCCAAAAAAATATTTCCCGGTAAACTAAAGATTTACATTGGCGCCTGCAACAAAGCAGAAGATATTGCCATGTTCAATGATGTTTGGCATTTAGCCCAATTATTAAAAAAAACCAACCGTACTGATATTAGTGTGAATTTTGATTACTTACCGGGCGAAACGCATGCCACCGTTTTACACCGGGCGGTTTATAATGCATTTAAAATATTATATCCCAAAAAATAAAACTTTCTACTCATGCACATAATGAAACTCCCCTGCCAATAATTTTTTCCTCGGCGCTTCAATTGAATTGTTTTCAATGACCGTTACAGAAAAGGTTCCGGCGATTTTTTCATCAGACCATTCGGTGATCTTCATATTTCCGGGGGCCTGGGAATCGGATGTATAACGGGTGAGTTCGCTATTATCCGTCCATTCGCCAAATACCTTATCATAATCACCGATGCCATGCCAGCCGGGGCTTAGTACCAACTTCCCCTCAGCGCAGCGTATGTCAATGGCAGAAAAATCTGATTTTGGCCTGATTGTGATCTTTCCCGGTTGCATATCTGCCGCCGCTCCATTTATTGTAAGGCTTGCATCAATAGCTCCAACTATAAGGTCTTTTGAAGGTTTATCAGATGTTGGTGGCTCCTTTTTTTCACCCACCATACTATCTTTTGTATCGGGATTGCCAGGGTTATCCGGATTCTTTTGGTTATTGGAATTACAGGAGGAAACAATGGCAATGATACCGATAAAACAAACCCATGACCGGATGCTTTTCTTTTCCATGATAATTAGTTTGAGTATTAAATAATGTGGGGCAGGGATCTTTTGAAAGATAATAAATGTTTTTTGTCTTGTCAATACCCATCAACTGAAACTTTTTTATACAGGCGGTTGGCCCAGCTACGTTAAAAATTATGGCGATATTATTTCATCCTTTCGATCTTACAGATAAAACAACCCGCTTCCGCATTTCTTGTATGCAGGTATTCTACAAATGGTTGGGTTGAAAATATTTGTGTAATTAAGATATCTACATCCGCATCTCCCACCAATTTTGTAAAGATCATTTTTTGTGATCGGCTATATCCTATCAAGGTCAAAGGAAAATTTAATTTATCTGCTTTTATTTCCGGTGGAAAACGATGAATATCACTATACGCTTCTACTTTTTTTGTATTGATGAATACCGGGCCGGGCTGGTTAAACACATTGTCTGTTTCAAAAGGGCTGTGCGAAAAAAGTAACCTGCTGTCTTCTCCAACGATAAAAGGCTTTAAAGAAACACGGCAAGGCCCAGCTCCTTTCGCCACCTGTTTGATCACCTCATGGCCAAAGTCATCTTTCATCGTTGCACGAATTTTTGCAGCATATTCGCTGCTGATAGGAATGATCTTAAATTGTTTCATTGTTTTTTTTATTCCACAAAATTGGAAAGAAGAACCGGTGGCAACAACCCGAAACTTGCGGACTTAACTTGCAGCCGATGTTTTTGCTGCTTCCCAACCAAGGATGGCTGTTTTGCGTGCACCACCCCAGTGATAATCACCAATAATGCCTGAAGACTTTATTACGCGATGGCAGGGAATTAAAAACGCCACAGGGTTATTACCGATCGCTGTACCAACAGCCCTTGATGCCTGCGGATGCTGAATATCGTTGGCGATGGTTCCATAGGTTGAGATATTTCCAAAAGGAATACGCAGTAATGATTGCCATACTTTTAATTGAAAGGGCGTGCCTTTTAAATGAAGTTTTATTTTTTTAAGGTCGCCCCAGTCGCCGGCAAAAAAACGTAAAGCATCCTGTTGTACCAGGTCGGTCTTTTGAATAAGTACTGCATTAGGGAATGCGTGTTGAATATTTTCAATAGCTGCTTTATCTTCTTTCACAAAAGCAAGGTGGCAGATCCCTTTTTGAGTTGATGCGATAATGATATCGCCAAATGCAGTTTCTGCAAAACTGTAGTGTATCTGTAAACTGTTGCCGCCATTTTTAAATTCACCGGGTGTCATGCCTTCAATACCGATAAAGAGGTCGTGCAACCTGCTTGTACCCGATAACCCTGTTTCATAGCTTACATCAGCAAGGGAGAGATCCTGGTTCAACAAACCCTTTGCATATTCCACGCTAATGAACTGCAGGAATTTTTTAGGGCTCACGCCTGCCCATTCTTTAAAGAGCCGTTGAAAATGAAAAGGGCTTACATGAACCTGCTTCGCTACTTCGTCCAGGTTGGGCTGTTCCTTAAAATTTTGTTGCAGGAACAGGATCGCTTTTTCTATTCTTTCGTAATCTGTCATGATAAGGCAAAGGTAAACAGCAGCTGCACTATTATAAACCCGAAACTTGCTGAAATTATCTCCTGATCACGCTCACTCCGCCCGGCCTGGTATCTTCCGTTATACGCTTGCGCAAATTATAGGTAAAGCCCAATAAAAAGAAACGGCGCAGGTTCTTAACACTATTGTCTTCAATATAATTCTGGTTGGTACTACGGGTGATGCCGATATTCTGGTTCAACAGGTCATTGGCAGATAATTTTAATTCGCCGCGGTTGAAATGTAATACCTGTTTACTGATGGAAGCATTCCACAAAGGCACTTTGGCATTATAACCTGCTGCCTGTTGGTTATTGATGCGATAATTAAAATCGGTGGCTACAAAAAAACCTTTGGGTAACTGCCAGCTAAACTCTGTAGCATACTCCTGGGTAAAATAGCGGGTACTCCTTACCGATTGCAGGGAATAGGTTGTACTATAAAAATTAAGGCCTGCACTGAAACTAAGGCTTATCTTTTTTGTGGGATCCATGTCCAGCCTTATTTCCGGGCCAACGCTTGCCGACTTAATTCGATTCGCATCACCATTCACCAATTGCTTTCCCATATAATAACTAAGATTAGAGCTAAGATCAACGGTTCCCTTTAAAAAGTGCACCGGAAATCCATAACTCAAAGTGCCGCTCATATTATATACGCCGTTCACATTCACCGGCATCACCGAATCAATGCCCAGGTTATTGATCTTATCATTATTCACGATCTTGTTTTGCGTTTCCTGCAGGTTGATATAGGCAAAGAAATTCCTGTTCTTGAACGGGTTAATAAAAGATACATTAAAACGGATGGCATGCGTAAATTCCTGGTTCAGCGAAGGGTTACCTTGTTTGATGTACAGCGGATTGCTATTGTCGGGTATGGGTTGCAATTGTGCAATGGTTGGTTGGTTGGTACTGGTACTGTAATTGATCGCCAGGTTCTTATACCGGTTAAAATTATACTGGAACCTCGCAGTGGGCAGTATATTATTATATCCTTTACTGATGAGCGAGTCTTTCCCTGCACTGATGGCGCCACCTTCCAGCTCGGCGTGC
>JANYIM010000230.1 GCA_025362055.1 Bacteroidota bacterium | reverse complement strand
GGGTACACGGCCCTGATATGCCCCATCTTTTCGATCACTTCCTTACGGGTAAGGTTACTCGTCCAGTAGGTGAAGTCGCCCTGGAATGTCCTGAAACCTATTCGGTGACAAAGCAGGTCTTTCACGATCGCCTGTTCCCCGGCTGCCTGGTTATCTAATTTAAATTGAGGTATCCATTTGGTCACTTTATCATCAAAAGATAATTTATTTTCTGCATCCAATGTTGCAATAGCCGTTGCTGTAAAGGCTTTGGTATTGCTTCCGATCATGAATAAGGTATTTTCATCCACCTTGTCATTGGTGCCCCATTCCTTTACGCCATAGCCTTTCATCAACACTACTTTTCCATTTTTAATGATGCATACAGAGAGCCCGGGTATTTCCCAATCCTGTAAAGCCTTATTGATATAATTATCGATACTGTCTTTTACAAAAGAAGGGATGGTATCGTTTTGGGCATTGACTAACGTGCATGCAAAGACGATGCAAAGTGCAGATAAGGAAATACGTTTCATAAATGAAGATTGAGAAACGAAAGTTAAAAGAAATTCAGGGGATGTGTTACCCTTTCATAACTATTTTTTCAATAACGGCAGCATAATGCGCATGCTCCAGCAGATGGATCTTTTTTGCAAGAGATTCGGCAGTATCATTTTCATCAACTCCACATTTGGCCTGGTAAATGATCTCGCCGTGGTCGTACAATTCATCCACGTAATGGATGCTGATACCGCTTTCCTTTTCTTTATGAGCGATAATGGCCTCATGCACAAAATGCCCGTACATGCCGGCACCGCCATATTTTGGTAAGAGGGCAGGATGAATATTGATGATCTTTTTAGGGTATGCTTTGATCAGGTCAACAGGAACCTTCCATAAAAAACCAGCCAATACAATAAAGCCAATTTTATTTTCCCGTAATGCAGCCAGGTAATGATCACCATTTAAAAACTGCTCCTTATTGATCAGTAAAGCCGGGATATTTTCCTTTGCAGCAATGGATAACACGCCGGCACCGGGTTTATTGCAAACGATCAAAGCGACCCTTGTTGAAGGCGACCCTGCAAAATGATCAATTATTACCTGCGTATTACTTCCTGCCCCGGAAGCAAACACGGCAATCCTTACTTTCTGCCTGCCGCTGAACTTTTGCCAGATCCTGGCAATGTATTTTCTAAAAAAGAGGAATTGCCCGAAAGGGATGCTGATAAGGATAACGCAAATTGGCCAAAGCAATACGATCAAAAGGATATACAACAAAACCCAGCTAACCCCTTTGTCCATGTGCAGCAGTAACAATATCTTTCGCCCGGCATAACCACAAAGGCTTCCACCCAGTGCAAAGGTGGCTATGATGAATGCCAAATGGAGCCCGTTTACCTTCCAGTGCTGCTTCAATTTTTTAAACATTCGGCAAAAGTGAAATAAAAAATCGTGAATTAATGTCGCAATGCAAAAAATCTTCAATTATAAAAACAGTTTACAAATACATGACAATTACCATATCGAAATTGCCATAATTCGCTGAAACCCTTGCCAGTAAAGGGAAAAAAAAATTCCGGAATGTTGATATATTATCGTCATCCTGTCTTATTTTTGCACACGAATCAGGATATTTTTCCACATTAGCCCCGATATAACTGTATGAGTCGCTATAGAAAAATCTTTAACAGAATATTTGCAAGCCTCCTTCTCCTAATTGTATTCCTTTCTTTTGACCAAAAAACCTTTGCACAGAACGGCGAAGTGCTGTTTAAAGCCAACTGTTCCAGTTGCCATAAACCGGATAAAGATTTTACCGGCCCGGCATTAAAAGGGGCAAGGGACAGGGAGCCGAGCAAGGAATGGGCCTACAAATGGGTGGATAATGTGAACACGATGGCAACTGCTGATCCTTATGCAAAAGGGTTGGTGGCCAAGTATGGTTCAATGATGACCCAGCAGAACCTGAAAGTAGAAGAAATTAAAGCGATACTAGATTGGGCAGACACCTACACTCCACCCGGCCCTCCACCCGGCACGCCGGTTGCAGAACCGGATAATTCAATGCTTTTCGGCATCCTTACCCTGGTACTGGGGCTGATTGCCTTCATATTATTACAGGTTAACACCAATCTCCGCAAATTATCAGATGAGAAAGAGGGTGTACTTCGCTCAGAGCCGGTTCCTTTCTACAGAAATAAGATCTTCCTGATGACGGGTATCTTAGTGTTGTTTACGGTAGCGGGTTACTTTTTCGTCAACGCTGCCATTGGCCTGGGGCGCCAGCAAAATTATCAGCCGCAACAACCTATTTATTATTCACACCAGGTGCATGCCGGAACCAACCAGATCAGCTGTTTGTACTGTCATGGTAGTTCACAAGACAGCAAAACAGCGGGTATCCCGTCTGTGAACGTTTGTATGAATTGCCATAAGGCCATTAATAAATACGAAGGGCCCGATAAACTGGTAAGGGAAGACGGCACTGCGGTTAATGGGACAGATGAAATTCAAAAATTATATTCTTATGCAGGATGGGATCTGAAAGCCAATGCAGGCAAGGGTACATACAATCCGGATAATAACGGCGACGGTATACCGGATGGCGCTCATCCGATCGAATGGATAAAAATCCATAACCTGCCTGATCATGTTTATTTTAATCATAGCCAACACATAAAAGTGGGTAAGCAACAATGCCAGACCTGCCATGGCCCGATACAGGAAATGCCGGAAGTATACCAATTCGCAGAATTAAGCATGGGCTGGTGTATCAACTGCCACCGTGAAACGAAAGTGGATTTTTACAACAAGGCAGATAGCACCGGGAACAAGTTTTACAGCATTTACGAGAAATTTCACGAGGATATCAAAAATAAAAAACTCGATAGCGTAACGGTTGAAAAGATCGGTGGAACGGAGTGTCAGAAATGTCATTATTAAAAAATTAGCACATTATCTTATTAGCATATTATGAGTAAGAAAAAGTACTGGCAAAGTTTTGGAGAGCTGAATCAGACAGAAAGTTTTC
>JANYIM010000185.1 GCA_025362055.1 Bacteroidota bacterium | reverse complement strand
AATTATTTTGAAAACTATAAAGGCTCAAGCTAAAAACATTAAACAACCCAACATTACAAAACCCTGTTGCAACGATCAGCACTACTACGCGTTTCTACCTTACCGTTACCACTTCCCTGGGATGCAACGGAACCGACTCTGTTACCATTACCATCAACCCGGTACCTACGGTAAGGACATTAACGGATACGGCTATCTGCAAACGAACTCTTTTAATACTCACTACTACACCGGGTGCCACTACTTATCACTGGAGCCCGGGGATATATGTGAGCGATTCAACCATTTCAAACCCTGCCTTCATTGATACGGTATCGCGTACACTATATATTACCGGCACCAATGCCTTTGGCTGTAGTGCCAGTGATACCATTAACGTTACCGTAAAGCCATTGCCGATCGTTAAGACCATCAATGATACGATCATCTGCAGTACAAATCCGCTGACCTTGTTCACCAGTGGCGCACAAACTTATTCCTGGACACCAATCAATAATTTAAGCAATCCAAATATTGCCAACCCTGTTTATTTTGGTAATCTTAGTCAAACCTATTATGTAACAGGAACTGCAGCGAACGGTTGCATCGGAAAAGATACCGTTTCCATTACCGTGCATTTGCCCAATAATTTGAATGCGCCACCTGATAAATTCATGTGTGCCACAGCATCTGTTCAACTGGATGGCAATAACGGAAACACGGTACAGTATTTATGGAGCCCGGGAACTTATCTCTCTGCTACTACTGTTCCTAATCCCATTGCCTTTCCGCCATTTTCAACTGCATTCAATGTTATCATTACGGATGTAGCCTGTAATTACAATAATAGTTTTACGGTATTTGTAACGGTTGATCCGCTACCGGTCATCAATGCAGGCAAATCAAATGATATTGATTGCTCTGCACACTCCGCTATTTTGCATGCATCCGGCGGCACGCAATACCTTTGGTCGCCTTCCATTCACTTAAGCAGCACCATTATACCCAACCCGGTTGCAACACCAACAAGCACCCAGCAATATATTGTAATTGTAAAAGATGCCCTGGGTTGTGCCAACAAGGATTCCGTCACTGTCTTTTCAAATGTAGCTGCCAGCCTTGCCCGCTTTATGCCCAATGCGTTTACGCCTAATGGTGA
This sequence comes from Bacteroidota bacterium, assembly GCA_025362055.1. GTDB lineage: Bacteria > Bacteroidota > Bacteroidia > Chitinophagales > Chitinophagaceae > Ferruginibacter. Next base: position 3,629 of record JANYIM010000185.1, on the reverse strand, counting down.
TGGATTGAATGATTGTTATGGATTAAAGAACTGGCTGCTGATACAACAACTCGAGTTCATGATCTTTGATCGTTGGGGTGAAAAAGTATTTTCAACCACTAATCCTTCCGTGTGCTGGGACGGCACATATAAAGGCAAGCCTTCCCTTGCCGGTACTTATGTTTATTATATTAAGGCGCAAACTGCCTGCGGACTGGAAGAACAGAAGGGGACGTTTTTGTTGATAAGGTAATATGATCGGAATTTGTAATTAGGAATTGGGGTAGTTTCTTCGAGGAATATAAAAATTACCAAAGTTGAGGAATAAAAGAAACTCTTTTATTGATAAGATAACAGGAAATTATTGGCTTAGTTTTTCAATATCATCCATGTCCTTATATCGCCCGGAAGCTTTTTTAGCTTCAATTAAGGTATTGACGTGAATGAATCTTATTTGTAAACCATTTTCATCATAGATATTGCTGATCTTATAAGCCTCAGTAAAATCATCACAACCTTTTACTGTTTTTAATATTTCTATACAGACTGGAGGCATACCGTATGTAAACACATCCATATCAGTATTTCTCAAAAAATTATGTTCGCTAATATCGGATGTAGGTAACCCAAACGACAAGAATGCCTTTACCAGTCTTTTGTGATTTTCGGGTGTTACATTTACCCATATATCCATGTCGCCTGTTGATCTTCTATACCCATTTAAAATAACAGCATAGCCTCCTACGAGCATATATTCTACGGCATGCTTGTTAAGTGCATTAATAAAATCCCTGAAATCATCATTGAAGATGTTGGCCATTATTTTGCGTGTTTTCTTATGCTAACCAAACGCCTTTCCATTTTAGGTGGGTTGTATGGATCAATTCCGTGAGCCATGGCTGCTAAATACCATCCCTGGTTCAATCTTTCTGAAAGAGAATCAGTTTTTAAGAATAAGTTATCCCGCTCTGCTTCAGCAAAAGTCTGGCACTTTGAATATGACTTATCCAGTTTATACATACCGTAAACTTAACTATTTTTCAGCTAACCGGGAATTTCAATTACTTATGAATTTCACTTATAAAGTGATTTGAATCAGGAATTTGTAATTAGGAATTGGGTTAGTTTCTCCGACAAGTATAAAAATTAGCAAAGTTTCAGGGACTACAAATTCCCAATTACAAATTACCAATTCCTATTTATGTATCTCACTCGTAAAATGAAACTCAATATCTGGGTTATTCTGCCGCTCGGTGTTGAGGAACCATTCACTGTTGGCGAGGTAAACGATGTGTTCATCCTTATCCATCGCAATATTGGCTTGCTTAAAACGAATGAAATCCTCTAATTTTTTTGGATCCCTGCTGGTAAGCCAGCAGGCTTTGTAAAAAGGCAGGTTATTCATTTGCACCGATGCGCCATACTCCTGTAACAAACGATATTGAATCACTTCAAATTGTAATTCACCCACACAGCCAATGATCTTTTTATTACCGCCAAACTGGGTGAATAATTGTGCCACGCCCTCATCGGTCAGCTGCAACAAGCCTTTTTCCAACTGCTTGGTTTTCATGGGATCTTTGTTCACTACCTCTTTAAATATTTCAGGAGAAAAACTGGGGATGCCAGTAAAGTAAAAATCTTCCCCTTCCGTCATGGTATCGCCGATCTTAAAGTTTCCTGTATCAAATAATCCCACTACATCACCCGGATACGCGTCTTCGATCACTTCTTTTTGCCGCGCCAAAAAACTATAGGGATTGCTAAAACGCAGGTCACGGTGAAGCCGTACATGATGGTAATAATTATTGCGCTCGAACCTGCCGCTGCATACCCTTAAGAAAGCGATCCTGTCGCGGTGCTTGGGATCAAGATTGGCGTGTATCTTAAAGATGAAGCCGCTGAATTTATCTTCGCCGGGTTCTACATCCCTTGTAGTGGTATGCCTGGGCCTTGGTGTGGGTGCAATGCGGATAAATGTGTCGAGCATTTCTTTTACGCCAAAATTATTCACTGCAGATCCAAAGAATACCGGCGCTGTTTTCCCGCTTAAATAATCATCTACTACCAGTTCACCATAAACGCCGTCGATCAGTTCCACATCTTCTCTTAAAGTAGCAGCGTCTTTCTCTCCTATTTTTGCATCCAGCATCTTATCATTGAGGTCCTTTATTTCCACCACGTCCTCATCATTGGCCTTGGTGCCTGCAGTAAATAGAACCAGGCTTTTTCTATGGAGGTCGTACACGCCTTTAAAATCCTTGCCGCTGTTGATGGGAACGGTCATCGGGTGCAGGTTGATCTTCAGTTCATTTTCTATTTCTTCCAACAGGTCAAAACGGTTCTTGCCGTCGCGATCCATCTTATTGATAAAAACGATCACCGGCGTATTGCGCATGGCAATCACTTCCATGAGCCTTCTTGTTTGGGCTTCTACCCCATTCACGCTGTCGATCACCAGCACTACGCTGTCTACCGCCGTTAAGGTACGGTAGGTATCTTCTGCAAAATCGCGGTGACCGGGTGTATCCAATAGGTTGACCAGGTGCCCATCGTATTCAAAGGTCATAACGCTGGTGGCTACACTAATGCCACGCTGGCGTTCGATCTCCATAAAATCACTGGTGGCGTGTTTTTTTATCTTATTGCTTTTTACGGCACCTGCGGTTTGGATGGCACCGCCAAACAAAAGGAATTTTTCTGTCAACGTGGTCTTGCCCGCATCCGGGTGAGAGATGATGGCGAATGTTTTGCGTTTGTTTATTTCGTTGGTGTATTTCATAAAACCGGTTCATGGTTCATGGCAAATGGTTCATGGCCGTTAATACTATGAGCTATGAGCCATTAACTATGAACTTTTTTCGAGCCGCAAAGGTAAGGTTTGTAAACCGATGAATAAAGAGATGTTGCACAAGTGTGCGACGCCACTGAAGCTTAATAGTAATCCTGTTGCCGGGTCAACAAAACCACCCATACATTTTACCAATTCATTCCATTTGCATACCGTAATTTTGGATCATGCGCAAGTCGCTTCACATCATTCTTAATTCCTTGCGTTTAACCTTCCAGGAATTAAGAGTTAATAAGCTTCGTACGGCCCTAAGCCTTACCGGTGTTGCATTTGGCATATTCTGCATCATTGGCGTACTGGCAACGGTAAATAGCCTGGAACGCAATATCCAGAACGAAGTAAATAGCCTGGGCAGCAATACCATTTACATTGATAAATGGGATTATAGCGGTGGCCCCGACCAGCCCATCTGGAAATTCAGGGCAAGGCCATCGGCAAAATATGAAGAGGCAGATATGATCAGGCAGCGATCGGTGTTACTGGAAGACATTTCTTTTTTGCTGCAGACCGTAGGGAATATCTCTTTAAAGGATGATATCATACAAAACGCCAGCGTGTATGGTATCATTGAATCACAGATGACCCTGCAACCCATCAGTTTTGACCGGGGCCGGTATTTTTCTTCAAGCGAATTTAATTCGGGCAGTAATACCTGCCTGCTTGGTTATACCAATGCAGAGAGTTTATTTGGAACCACCGAAAGGGCATTGGGAAAAGAGATCGATATCCACGGGAAAAAAGTAACGATCGTAGGCGTGATAAAAAAAGAAGGCAAAAATTTTATTGGCTGGGATTATGA
>JANYIM010000174.1 GCA_025362055.1 Bacteroidota bacterium | reverse complement strand
TAATTGGAGATGCTATTGATGGATTACCAGCTTTACCAAAAACAGGTGAAAACGGTACTTCAATTCATAAATTAGCACCAAGATTCGAAGATTTAGCTACATCTTCTGAAGTTTTATTTACCGGTATTAAAGTAATCGATCTGATTGAGCCCTATGCAAAAGGCGGTAAAATCGGTTTATTTGGTGGTGCCGGTGTGGGTAAAACAGTACTGATCCAGGAATTGATCAATAATATTGCAAAGGCATACAGTGGTGTATCCGTGTTTGCAGGTGTAGGTGAGCGTACCCGTGAAGGAAATGACCTGATGAGAGAAATGATCGAAGCGGGCATCATGAATTACGGAGACAAGTTTAAACATAGTATGGAAGAAGGTGGATGGGATTTGAGTGCAGTGAATATGGAAGACCTGAAAGAATCTAAAGCAACCTTCGTATTCGGGCAAATGAATGAACCGCCGGGAGCAAGGGCACGTGTGGCTTTGAGCGGATTAACGATCGCAGAATATTTCCGTGATGGCGATGGACAAGGACAAGGAAAAGACATTTTATTCTTCGTAGATAATATCTTCCGTTTTACACAGGCAGGTTCCGAGGTATCGGCATTGTTAGGCCGTATGCCATCTGCGGTGGGTTATCAGCCAACACTGGCAACAGAGATGGGATTGATGCAGGAAAGGATCACTTCAACTAAAAATGGTTCTATCACTTCTGTACAGGCGGTGTATGTACCTGCGGATGATTTGACTGACCCGGCGCCGGCAACAACATTTGCTCACCTTGATGCAACAACGGTATTGAGCCGTAAGATCGCTGATCTTGGTATCTATCCTGCGGTTGATCCATTGGATTCTACTTCAAGAATATTAACACCGTTGATCGTCGGCGACGAACATTATAATACAGCTAACCGTGTAAAATTAATTTTACAACGTTATAAAGAATTACAGGATATCATTGCCATCCTTGGTTTGGATGAATTGAGTGATGAAGATAAATTAGTGGTATCAAGGGCCCGTAAAGTACAACGTTTCTTAAGCCAGCCTTTCTTTGTGGCAGAACAATTCACTGGTTTAAAAGGCGTGTTGGTTCCCATTGAAGATACGATCCGCGGTTTCAATGCTATCATGGACGGAGAAGTGGATGAATATCCGGAAGCAGCGTTTAACCTTGTGGGTACATTGGAAGATGCAATAGAAAAAGGTAAAAAATTGATGGCAGCAGCACAAGCTTAAACATTCAACAATGACACTAGAGATACTTACACCCGAACAAAAAATATTCAGTGGCGATGTATATGGCGTCCAATTGCCGGGTATCGCAGGTTTATTTGAAGTGCTGGACAGGCATGCACCGATGGTAAGTGCTTTAAAAGAAGGTAACCTGAAGATCCTGAAAGATAAAAATGCTACTTCGTCTTATAGTATCAAAAGTGGATTTGTGGAAGTGTTGAATAATAAAACAACTGTGTTGGTAGAAGGGGCGGAAGAAAATTAATAATTGATAATTAAGAATCAATAATTGAACCCATGCATTGCGTGGTTTTTTTATTATTAGCCGTCAGACGCCTAAAACTGGCGCTTCAACTGCACATAACTCCATGCAAAAAATGGCAATACCAGGAATACTGATACCCAATACCAACTGCCGAAGAATATAAAGATCAATAGGCCTGCTAACAATAAGTAAAACGGGTATAACACAAACAGCAATCCTACTAATACTGAATCAAAATGATCGTTATGTGCAGCTCTTTTCCAGGAGACTTTTTTTAAAGGATAATATAAAGGGAAATGAAATAGCCAGCCCAATATTGCCGGAATAAGCAACAATATTTTTTTGATAACAGGCTGATGTGCCTCAAATTTTTCTTTGATAGTTGCTGAATCGTTTTTATCGATTTCAATAACCAATTCCTTGAGTTGCATTTGCAGGTTCTCATTGAAATCAGCAACATTTTTTCCGAATGGGGCTTGGGTATCAATATCTTTTTCGGTGATGAATTCGCCAAAATTCAATTGAATGTTTTTTCCAAAACTATAAAAAGAGTTGTAGTTTATCCCGGTGGGCAATACTTTCAGCGGAATGCCATGCTGCCATGCACTGATGGCTAATCTTGCTGTTCCTTTTTTTAATGGACGTAAATGCCATTCATTGATACAACGGCCTTCACTGAAAATGAGTACGATGCCGTTTTTCCTGAAAATATTTTCACATTGTTCAAAGGTTTTATAATTGTGTTCAAGGTTCTCAACGCCTTCACTGATACGATATACCGGGAACATGTTTAAAGAACTGAGTAGTTTACTGTAAAAATTATTTGCAAAAGCGTCTCCCCTTGCCAGTGAATAGATCGGCTTTTTAAAAATGGTAGCGAGAATGATGGCATCAAAAAAAGAATTGGGGTGATTGGCTGCGATCAGCAGTGGCCCTTTACTTTGCAACAGTAACCTCTTATTCACGGAAAGCCGCCTGCAATAGATCCACAGTGCAAATTTTGCCGGTATTTTCAGGATTGAATAGAGCAAGTAGAATTTTTATGGAAGATAATTATTTATTCGTAGAAGCCATAAGGAAAAGCTTCAAATCACAAGGGAGAAGTATGCAAATGCAAGCGCTTATAAAAGATTAAGATACTTGTGATCCAAAACTTTGTCCCCTGTGTCTTGCAGCTTCTTAATTAAGTTGCGGATCGATAGGAAAATTGATCATCATTTCATACTCGCCACCCAAATGCTGCAGGCTGCCTTTCCACACTTCATTATGACGGGTATGAAATACTAAATTTCGTGTAGCAGATACAGTGAGCCAGCTCTTTTCTTTTAATTCCTCATCTAATTGCCCGTCGCCCCAACCACTGTAACCAATAAAAAACTTGATCTTATCCGGGTCAATGCTTTTTGTTTTTATCAATGCAGACACTGTCTCAAAATTTCCACCCCAGTAAATACCCGGTCCAACAGGACAGGCATCCGGTATCAGCTCCGGATACTGGTGCAGGAAATGGATCGTATCTGGCTGAACGGGGCCGCCATAATAAACAGGTAAGCGATGTCCTTCCAGGCCGGTGATCAGTTCGTCTAATGTTTGTTCAAATTGTTTATTCAATACAAATCCAAAACTCCCCTGGTCCCTGTGTTCACATAAAAACACAACGGTTCGTATAAAATTGGGGTCCTTTAAAAAAGGGTCCGCTATCAGTAATATGCCGGGAGCAGGCTGAATCATATTTCTAAAGTAAGATTTAATTGCAAAAGGAATAAAATTGTAAAAGGTTTTTTTACAATAACCATATTCTAAACCTTAGTTAAATTTATGGTTTGAGGCTTTTAGTTTATTTTACAGGCATATACTGATTTATCTTTACAAGGATGAAGCGCATCTTCCCCATAATCACCATACTGATATTGCTTTCTTTGCTGGGGCTCATATTTTTCCAGTTTTTGTGGATCAAGAGCGCCCGGGATGCAAAAGATAAGCAGGTAGAAGAAAATATTGTGCATGCCATGGCCGATGCGGCTTCTGTGCTTACACAAGAAAATTCGGGTATCATTCCACCTACCAGGAAGAATGACATTTTATTTCCAGGTGATAAATTGCAGTTGCAGTATTATAAGCCTTCTGTGCTACAAAGATTTTCAAAGGATGAGATCTTCCAGATCGTTCGGAAGTCCTTTAATAAAAATAACCTGCAGGATTTTCCTTTTGAGTTTGCAGTATCTGTCAATTCAATTAGTGGTGACCAGGTACTCAGTGATTCTTTTTACAATTTATTCGTTGATTCTTCCAATAATAAAAATCATGTAATTGCATTGGAACCGCAGAGCGGAAGTAGTTTTGAAAATCTTGTACGGGAAGAATATCTTTCAATAATTGTTCCTCACCAGAAAACGATCATCTGGAAGGAGATGATCTGGTTCATCATCGGTGCCATACTTTTTACATTCATCATCACAACGGCTTTTTTTATTACTATCAGAACATTATTAAAACAGAAAAAACTAAGCGAGATAAAATCTGATTTTATCAATAACATGACGCATGAATTCAAGACGCCGCTGGCTACCATTTCTTTGGCAGTTGATGCATTGAAAAATGAAAAAGTGGTCAATGATAAAGAGAAGACCAATTATTTTACAGGTATCATCAAGGAAGAGAATAAGCGAATGAACAAACAGGTAGAAACCATACTGCAAGCGGCATTGCTGGATAAACAGGAAGTGCAACTGAACCTTAAAAGATCGTCCGCGCACGACCTGATCGTGAGCGCACTTAACAATATCAATTTGCAGGTAGAAGAAAAACAAGGTAAACTGGAGGTTCATATGGAAGCCGAAAAAGATGTGATCATGGCCGATGAGGTTCACTTCACCAATTTGATCAATAACCTGCTGGATAATGCCGTAAAATATTCAAAAGAGAACCTGCACATAAAACTAAGCACATCGAATGTAGCCAATCTCCTAAAAATTAAAATCGAAGACAATGGTATCGGAATGAACAAAGAAACCCTTAACCGGATCTTTGAAAAATTCTACCGTGCGCATACCGGCAATGTGCATAATGTAAAAGGATTTGGTTTGGGCTTAAGCTATGTTAAGACCATGGTGAATGCACATCAGGGAACTATAAAAGCAGAAAGTGTTTTAGGAAAAGGAAGTACTTTCATCATCACCATCCCACTCGCAAAATAAAATTTATCTTTTTGAAACCGGCACCACCAGTTTCAACCCACTCCATACAGTACTTACTGCACAAACTTTTATATCTACGAGTTCATGCTTCAGCGCAAAGTTCCTGATCATATCTTCTGTAAGATCGGTTGCGACCCCCGCACTTTTTTTAAACCAGGAAACCCATACGATCGTGCGGGTATTTTTTTTGCAAACTGGTAATATCTTTTTCATACCGGCCATAAATGCAGCATTATCCTTTGCAAAAAGGTGAATAAGATCGGGCCCTTTTGTTGCAGTAACGACCTGGTCTTTTAAGTCTGTTTCCAGCAACTCAAAATAATTTTCCGGTTCATTTAATACAAGCAGTTTCATTTCGGGCTTGATGCCTAATTTTTGTATCAGGGAGGTACCTGAATATCCTGCAGGGGACATAGTTTTAGCCAATTTAAGTGAATCCATGAGTAATTAACAGTAATCCACAGGTTTCCACACTCAATCCACACCCGTTTTCTGTAAAAAGTCCATCAAAGCTGCCACCCCTTTACTACGGGGCGGTGGGGATAAAAAAGTTTATTCCAAAATTGTTCAGAAAGTGGGAAAAAGTGTTATTTTGTGGAAATATTTGTTCAGATAGAGCTAAATAATTGAAAATGATAGGTTTCCTTGGTGAATATGAGGCCACACTTGATGCGAAAGGGCGCTTTCTTTTACCGGCAGGGTTTAAAAAACAATTGCCGGAAGAAGGGGCTACCCATTTCGTGATCAACAGGGGCTTTGAAAAATGCCTCACATTATACCCGCTACAAAGCTGGGATCCTATTTTTTTGGAGATCAGCAAACTGAACGATTTTGATCCTAAGGTACGTGAATTTCGCCGCTATTTTTTGAACGGCGCAACGCAGTTAGAATTAGATTCTGCAGGCCGTTTACTCCTGCCAAAAAACCTCACCGATCATGCGGGGCTTGAAAAAGACATCGTGTTGGTTGCCGCATTAAACAAAATTGAGATCTGGGATAAAAGTAAGTATAAACAGTTCTTTGAAACTTTTACACCGCAATCTTTCAGCGACCTGGCAAATGAAGTGATGAACAAGAAAGACGGGAATTAGGAATTTGTAATCAGTAAAAAGGAATGAGCAACATTAAAAGCGATACAGCAATTCCCGATACAGCATTACATCACTATCACACACCGGTCTTGCTGAAAGAAAGCATTGATGGGCTAAACATTAAGCCTGGCGGAGTTTACGTTGATTGCACTTTTGGCGGAGGCGGACATAGCGTTGCCATTTTGCAACAACTGAACGAACAGGGGAAACTGCTGGTTTTTGACCAGGATGAAGCAGCTGCAAAGAATCTTCCGAAAGACGGAAGAGTGATATTCATTCCGCAGAACTTTCGTCACCTGCAGCGTTTTTTGCGCCTGCATAAAATGGCGCAGGTAGATGGTATCCTTGCTGATCTTGGCGTTTCAAGCTATCAGTTTGATGAAGCCGCACGTGGTTTTTCCATTCGTTTTGATGCTGCTTTGGATATGCGCATGGACCAACGGCAAGGCATAACTGCTGCAGATGTGATCAAGAATCTCACCGAACAGCAGTTGCATAAAATGCTGGAACAGTATGGCGAAGTAACGAATTCAAAAACGCTGGCTAAAACAATGGTACTGCAAAGAGCACTGTCACCCATCCGAACCATCAATGAATTTAAACAGGCCGTACAGGCTGTGGTGAAAGGTAATCCTCAAAAATACTTTGCCCAGGTATTCCAGGCGTTGCGCATTGAAGTGAATGATGAGTTAGGTGCGCTGCGAGAATTGTTGCAACAGGTTCCTCCATTACTAAAGCCCGGTGGCCGTGCGGCCGTAATTACGTTCCATTCGCTTGAAGACAGGATCGTGAAGAATTTTTTTCGTAGCGGAACTTTTTCCGGGACCGAAACAGATGAAGTATACGGTATACGATTTGAGAATCCATTAAGACTGGTTACCAAAAAGCCTGTGATACCCGGCGCCGAAGAACTAAAAATGAATCCAAGATCAAGAAGTGCCAAACTGAGGGTTGCAGAAAAAAAATAAAGGGTTAATAAAAAATATTTTCAACGATAACAATAAATGCCGGAAGAAGTAAAGATACCAGAACAAGCGGTCAGCCAAAAAACGGACTGGAAAAAATTTCTAAGCCATAAATGGGTGGTACGGAATATCCCTTTCTTTTTGTTCCTGGCCTTCCTCGCTGTACTCTATATCTACAACGGCCATTATGCTGATAAACTGGTAAGAAGAATAAGTGCAACAGAAAAACATATTAAGGAACTGGAATTCGAATACAAAACCGTGAAGAGTGACGTGATATTCAGAAGCAAGGCAAGTGAGTTGGCAAAGGCAGTAGCATCATTAGGACTGAAAGAATTAACGGCACCGCCTGTAATGCTGGAAAACAGTACAGAAAAAAAGTAATTGACCTAAAAGCCAAAAGTAAAACCATTGCTGGTCGCACTTTTAGATTTTGATTTTTGACTTAAGAGATGGATATAAAAAAAGACATATTGTGGAGAGTGTATCTCTGTTTTTTAGGGATGATCTTACTGGGAGCAGTAGTGATTGGCAAAGCTTTTTACATACAACGCATCCAGGGAAAATATTGGAGAAGTATGGGTGATAGCCTGCATTTGAAATATTTACCGGTAGAGGCCGCACGCGGCACGATTTATAGTGAGGACGGAAATATGCTAAGCACATCCGTTCCCATTTTTGACGTCTTCATTGATTTTGGTGCAGAAGGATTAAGAGAAAAAGGTGGCAAACGTTTTAAAGATAATGTGGATTCACTGTCCATCAGCCTGGCCGATCTTTTTAAAGACAAACCTGCCGATGATTATAAAAAGGAATTACAACTGGCTTATGCAAATGAAGACCGATACTATACATTGAAAAAGAAAATTTCTTTTCTGCAATACCAGCAACTGAGGGATTTCCCGCTGGTGAAACTGGGCCGCAACAAAAGCGGCTTTATCATCGACCCCAGGGATAAACGTATCAATCCTTATGTATTGCTTGCCAACCGTACAATTGGTTTGTCAAAAGATGATGCTTCAAAAAATGTTGGATTGGAACAGCGTTATGACAGTTTGCTGAAAGGTAAAACAGGACAGCGTCTTGTAAGATATATCGCCGGCGCCTACATGCCCGTTGATGGCGGGGAAGTTGAGCCGGAAAATGGAAAAGATGTTATCTCCACTTTAGATACCTATATCCAGGATGTTGCGGAAAGCGCATTGATGAAAATGCTACAAGGCAATAATTCATTGCATGGCACTGCCATTGTAATGGAAACCAATACCGGTAAAATAAAAGCGATCGCCAATTTAGGTAAACAATCCGATGGGACTTATAACGAAGACCTGAATTACGGCATTGGAAAAAGAACGGAACCCGGTTCTATTTTTAAACTGGCTACTTTACTGAGTTTGCTTGAAGATAAATATGTTGATATCAATTCTATAGTTGATTGTGAAGGAGGGGTGAAAGATTTTTATGGATTGAAAATAAAGGATTCGCATGCAGGTGCACACCAGATCACTGTGAAAGATGCTTTTGCAAGGAGCAGTAATGTGGCATTTGCAAAGCTGGCTGATCAGTATTATCATGAACAGCCTTCAAAATTCATCGATCATTTGCACCAGTTAAGGTTGGATACATTGACCGGTGTTGATATTACGGCAGCATCCGGGTTCCCTGTAATTAAAAAGGCTTCCAGCAAATCATGGAGCGCTACAACAATTCCGTTTATGGCTCACGGTTATGAAGAGTTGGTTACGCCCCTCAACATGCTGATGTTGTATAATGCCGTTGCCAATAACGGAAAAATGATGCAACCTTATCTTGTTAGCTCCATAAAAGATCATGGTGTTGAAGTAAGGGCAATTCAGCCCAAAGTATTGGTAGAGAAGATCTGCAGCGATGTAACCCTTGCACAGTTGAAAGAATGTTTACTGGCCGTGGTGGATAGTGTACACGGAACTGCGCATAAGATAAAGGATACAAGTTATGCAATAGCCGGCAAAACAGGTACTGCAGTAACGGCACTCGATAACAAAGGTTATAATAAAGGGAATAAGATCTACCAGGCATCTTTCATCGGTTATTTTCCGGCGGCCCAACCAAAATATACGATCGCAGTGGTCATCCAAAATAGCCCTGAATCTCACCTGATCTACGGTGCAGATGTTTCGGGTACTGTGTTCAAAGAGATAAGTGATAAGATATATGCCAGGTACCTCAGCACAAAAAAATATACCGCTTCCAATACAGCAGACAGTGCACGCTATAATTATTATGGGATCAAGAATGACTGGAATTCCATCTTCAGTCTCTTGAAAGTGCCTTATACAGATTCTGCAAGCTCTGGTTACTGGAGGCAATTACAACTAAAAAATAATGCAGGGATTCTAAATACACCGCTCGTTTCAATGTCAAGATCCGGTTCTGTAACCCCTAACGTTGTCGGAATGGGATTGAAAGACGCGGTGTATTTATTAGAAAATAGTGGCCTTAAAGTAACGGCATCGGGTAGAGGCAGGGTGATGAACCAATCAGTGGCGGCGGGAACAAACTTTAAAAAAGCTCAAACAATATCATTGATACTGAATTGATGTTAAAAGACATTTTATATAAAGTAAGCATCCGCACGGTGAAGGGTAATACCGGTATCGGAATAAAGGATCTGGTGATCGATTCGCGCAAGGTAAGTGCGGGCAGTTGCTTTATCGCTTTAAAAGGAACTGTTACCGATGGCCATGCATTCATTGACAGGGCTGTTGAACAGGGTGCCATTGCAATCATATGTGAAATATTGCCTGCAGTTACAAAGGAAAATATCACCTACGTGCAGGTTGAAAATAGCGCTGCTGCTGTTGGTTATATGAGCCATAATTTTTATGGTGAACCTTCTTTAAAAATGAAGCTGGTAGGCGTAACTGGTACCAACGGCAAGACAACCATTGCTACTTTATTATGGAAATTGTTCAGCGCATCCGGATATAAATGCGGCTTGATCAGTACTATTGAAAACCAAATAGGAACCGAAACAATTGCTGCAACGCATACTACGCCTGATGCTATTAAAATAAATGAATTACTAAAACAAATGGCAGAGGCAGGATGTGAATATGTATTCATGGAATGCAGCAGCCATGCCATTCACCAGCACCGTATCACGGGATTACAATTTACCGGGGCTCTGTTTAGCAATATCACGCATGACCACCTTGATTACCATAAAACCTTTGACGAATATATCCGTGTAAAAAGATCATGGTTTGATCAACTCCCTTCTGCTGCTTTCGCTATTAGCAATGCAGATGATAAAAGAGGTGGGGTGATGTTACAGAATACTGCTGCAAAAAAATATTTCTACAGCCTGAAGACAATGGCTGACTTTAAAGGGAAAATTTTAGACAACAGCCTTGCGGGTTTACACATGACGATCAATGATACGGAAGTTTATTTTAAGCTGATCGGCGAATTCAATGCATACAATTTATTGGCAGTATATGGCGCTGCTATTTGCCTGGGGCAGAACAAGGATAGCGTGTTGCAGGTATTAAGCAGCCTTGATGGAGCTGAAGGAAGATTTGATTACACAGTGAGCCGGAAAGATAAAGTGATCGGTATTGTTGATTATGCTCATACGCCTGATGCATTATTGAATGTATTAGCCACCATAAAAAAATTACGGCAAGGCAATGAAAAAATCATTACAGTAGTGGGCTGTGGTGGCGACAGGGACAGGACGAAACGCCCCGTGATGGCTGAAGTTGCCTGTGAATACAGTGATAAAGTGATACTTACTTCGGATAACCCACGGAGTGAGGACCCAATGGAAATATTAAGGGAAATGCAGTTGGGTGTAAATGCAGCAGCAAAAAAAAAAGTTATTTCAATTGCCGACAGGAAGGAAGCCATTAAAACAGCTGTGAGCCTGGCGCAAAAAGAAGATATCGTATTAGTGGCGGGCAAAGGGCATGAGAAATACCAGGATATAAAAGGCGTAAAGTCTGATTTTGATGATAAGAAGGTATTAAGGGAGATGTTTGAATTACTTGAGAAATAAAAGGTGGTAGTTGATAGAGGGTGGTTTGTAGAAAAACTGCAACTACAAACTACCAATAACAAACTGTATTTATGTTGTATCACTTATTTGATTGGCTAACAAGACAGGGTATCCGGTTTCCGGGTAGCGGCCTGTTCCAGTTCATCACTTTCAGGGTGTTGCTGGCCATGATATTGAGCCTGGTGATCACAACGGTATTTGGAAAAAAACTGATAAAATATTTACAGAAAAAGCAATTAGGCGAGTCCGTTAGAGACCTTGGCCTTGCTGGTGAAGAGCAGAAAAAAGGAACACCAACCATGGGGGGTATCATTATTATCCTGGCCATTTTGATACCTACATTATTACTGGCTAACCTGGATAAAGTGTATATCCGGTTAATGATCCTGTGTACGGTCTGGTTAGGTACAATAGGCTTTATTGATGATTATTTAAAAATAAGAGCGAAGCGGCGGGCACAGGCAAAAGGCATCGCATATAAGAAAAGTGATAGCGATGGATTAGCAGGGCGGTTTAAAATTTTTGGACAGGTAATGTTGGGGATCATTGTAGGCGCTACTTTATATTTTAATCAGAATGTGGTGGTGAAAAGAGAGATTCCTACACAAATAGGAACGGCACAGATGCCATTAGGGCCGAAAGAAAAAACGACGGCTGCAAAATTTGATACCGTTATAATTGAAGGCAAAATACATGTGTTTGCATCTGTGAAAACGCCTATCACAACGATACCATTTTTTAAGACACACGAATTCAACTATGCAAAACTGTTACCCAAAGGCTGGCGTGACTATACTTATATACTTTATATCCTTATTGTAATATTTATAGTAACAGCAGTCAGTAACGGAGCAAACATAACTGATGGATTGGATGGTTTGGCAACGGGCGTAAGCGCTGTTATCGGTATTGCCCTGGGCATATTTGCTTATGTAAGCGGTAACATAAAATTTGCGGAGTACCTCAATATCATGTACATCCCCAACCTTGCGGAATTATCCATTTTTATTGCCGCATTTGTTGGCGCTTGTATCGGCTTCCTCTGGTACAATGCTTACCCGGCACAGGTTTTCATGGGTGATACGGGTAGCCTTGCACTGGGCGGCATCATTGCGGCATTGGCCATCATCGTTCGTAAGGAATTATTGATACCGTTTTTCTGTTTTGTGTTTTTAGTAGAAAACCTGAGCGTGATGATACAGGTTGGTTATTTCAAATATACCAAACGAAAGTATGGAGAAGGGCGGCGTGTTTTTTTAATGAGCCCCCTGCATCACCATTACCAAAAGCGGGGTTATCACGAAAGTAAAATTGCAGTCCGTTTTTGGATCATAACAATATTAAGTGTGGTGCTGGCCATTGTGACATTGAAAATGCGATAATAAAAAACTTTGACAAAGCCCTGAGCCTTGCCAAAGACGAAACATAAGATAGTATTGAAAAACCGCAAACTGGGGTCAAACTGATATTTGATTCAAAGTTTTTCAATTATTAAAACCAATATACCCGCAAGTATTTACTGCTTGTGAGAAAACTGTGAATGACCAATGACCTGTTAAATTCTATGCTGTTGAAGAACCATTCTTTTTGATCGCAGATCAAAAGGATTTCGCAGATAAGAAAATTGTAAAGAATAAAAATGTCTGAAAGACTGGTCATATTGGGTGCGGGAGAAAGTGGCGTTGGTGCTGCTTTGCTGGCCAAACAGCAGGGCTACGACGTATTTGTGAGTGATGGAGGAATGATAAAAGAAGATTACCGCTCAACACTACAGTTGAACAATATTGATTTTGAAGAAGGCCAGCATACCACTTCAAAAATATTGAACGCAGCAGAAGTAATGAAAAGTCCCGGCATACCTGAAAAGAACGAACTGGTAAAAAGCATCAGGGCAAAAGGCATTCCTATCATCAGCGAAATTGAATTTGCATATCGCTATAAAGGAAACAGTAAGATCATTGCAATAACAGGCAGTAACGGTAAAACCACTACAACAGCAATGACTTATCACATGTGCAGGGCCGGTGGGGCAGATTGTGCGATGGTGGGTAATATTGGTTATTCTTTCGCAAAACAGGTCGCAGAAGATCCCAAACAGTTATACGTGGCGGAAATAAGTTCCTTTCAGCTGGATGATATCAAAACCTTTCGCCCCGATGTAGCGGTACTTACCAATATCACGGAAGATCACCTTGACCGGTACGATTATAAAATTGAAAACTATATCGACAGCAAATTCCGGCTGGTGATGAACCAACAACCCGATGACGTTTTTATCTATAACCTGGATGATGAAGTAACTGTGAAAACTATCAACAATTATCCCATTAAATCAACACTAGCCCCATTTACTATGAGTAAACAACTGCCACAGGGAGCATACCTGATGAATGCGAAGATGCACCTGAAATGGAAGACAGAAGAAATGCAAATGAGTATTGAGGACTTTGCCGTAAAAGGTAAACACAATCAATACAACAGCATGGCTGCCAGCCTGGCTGCAACGGCAGTGGATATACGAAAGGATAAGATAAGAGAAGCCCTGCAAACTTTTGAAAGCCTGGAGCACAGGATGGAAACTGTTGCCACGATCAGGAGTGTTGAATTCATTAATGACAGCAAGGCCACCAATGTAAATAGTACCTGGTTTGCACTTGAAAGCATGGAAAAGCCGGTGATACTGATATTGGGTGGTGTAGATAAAGGCAACGATTACTCGCTGATCAAAGAACTCGTGAAAGAAAAGGTAAAAGCGATCGTATGCATGGGAATTGATAACAGGAAAATCCATGAAGCGTTCGGTGATATCGTTTCATTGATGGTAAGCACGGATAATGCAAAAGATGCCGTACAGTCGGCTTTTCATTTTGCCAGCAAGGGCGACGTGGTATTGCTGAGTCCCGCCTGTGCAAGTTTTGACCTGTTCAAGAATTATGAGGACCGGGGGCATCAATTTAAACAGGCGGTGAAGGAATTATAGGCCTCACCCCAGATGTTGAGAAAAAAATAACTGGTACAAGAAAAATAAAAATGGCGGGACGAAATGGCTGAACAAATAAACATAAAACAATTTTTTACTCCATCACTTAGTGGTGTAAGCAATAATCTTGTTTCCAAAACAAAGGGCGATAGGGTGATTTGGGGAATTGTTGTGATCCTTACCCTGGTGAGTTTACTGGTGGTGTACAGTAGTACCGGTTCATTGGCCTATAAGTATAGCAAGAGCACAGAAAGTTATTTGTTCAAACAATTTGCCTTTATCATATTGGGTGTAGGGGTTATCTACTTTGCGCACCGGGTGAACTATACTATTTATTCAAGGGTTGCCAAATTACTTTTCGTGGTATCGGTGCCGTTATTGATATACACTTACTTTTTTGGTACAAAATTAAATGAGGGTAGCCGCTGGATCACATTGCCGGTGATCAACATGACCTTTCAGACATCTGATATGGCCAAACTGGCGCTGTTCATGTATTTGAGCCGCCAGCTGAGCAGGAAGCAGCATGTAATTAAGGATTTCAAAAAGGGGTTCCTGCCCGTCATCATCCCGGTTGCAATTATTTGCTTGCTTATCGCACCGGCCAATCTTTCTACCGCAATGCTGATCGGTGGTACAAGCTTCATGCTGATGTTCATCGGCAGGGTAAGTACAAAACATATCTTGTTAACAATTGGGATCGCAGCATTACCAGTACTCATATTATTATCGGTTGCCGTAAAATATTATGATAAGACAACACATAAAACAAAAGACCTGCCGGGTATTTTTTCGGTAGGTAGGGTACCAACATGGATCGGGCGCATCCAGACATTCATATATAGTAACAAAGAAGATGATAATGAAAAATTATACCAGGTAGACCAGGCGAAGATCGCAATAGCTAGCGGGGGCTGGTTAGGATTAGGGCCGGGTAACAGTAAGGCACGTAATTTCTTACCGCATTCTTACAGCGATTTTATTTATGCCATCATATTGGAAGAATATGGACTGGCAGGCGGTGTGTTCATGGTTTTTATTTACCTCCTCTTCCTGTACCGATGCATCAAGTTATATCGAAAATGCCCTTTTGCATTTGGTGCTTTTCTTGCACTGGCATTGAGTTTCATGCTGGTGATACAGGCCATTGCCAACATGGGTGTGAATGTAAGTTTATTCCCGAACACCGGGGTTACGTTACCGTTAGTAAGTATGGGAGGAAGCAGTTTCCTGTTCACCTGTTTATCTATCGGTATCATTTTAAGTGTAGCCAGGAATGTGGAGCAACTGGAAGGAGCAAAAGAAGTTATTAGTCATTAAAGACCCGAAACTAATGACCAATGATTGACAACCAATGACTAAAAAAATTATTATAGCAGGCGGTGGAACAGGCGGACATATTTTCCCGGCAATTGCAATTGCAAATGCCATAAAAAAATTAGCCCCTTCAACAGAAATATTATTTGTTGGCGCCAAAGGAAAAATGGAAATGGAAAAAATACCGCAGGCAGGTTATCGAATTGAGGGGTTGGATATAGCGGGTTTCAACAGAAGTTCTTTGATAAAAAATATTGGATTGCCATTTAAACTGGCAAAAAGTTTTTTGCAGGTAAAAAGAATATTTAAATCTTTTCGACCGGATGCAGTGATAGGGGTTGGTGGTTATTCCAGTTACCCGGTATTACGATACGCCCAGTCAAAAGGAATTCCTTCTTTCATTCACGAGAGTAATTCCTTTGCAGGCAAGAGCAACAAAATGCTGGGAAAAAAGGCGACCGGAATATTTGTAGCAAGTGAAGGGATGGAAAAATTCTTTCCATCAAAAGGGATCGTGATAAGTGGGAACCCGGTGAGGGCAAGTATCTCGGGAAGTATAGTTACGAGAGAAGAAGGAATAAAATTCTTTGGATTGGATCCTGTTAAAAAAACGGTGCTGTCCATCGGAGGTAGCCTGGGGGCTAAAAGTATCAATGAAGCCCTGGATGCAGGACTGGAAGAATTTGAAAAGAACGGGCTTCAGCTTATTTGGCAAACAGGTAAGCCTTACGCCGAAAAAGGGAAGCAGCGGGCAAGTGGAAAAAGCAATGTTTGGGTAGGTGACTTCATTGCAAAAATGGAAAATGCCTATGCAGCCGCAGACCTGGTGATCAGCAGGAGTGGCGCCATTGCCATTGCAGAATTGGCAGTGATGAAAAAACCGGTTGTATTTGTGCCATTTCCTTATGCTGCAGAGGATCATCAGTCAGTAAATGCACAAAGTTTAGTTAATAAAAACGCAGGCATAATGATAAAAGACAGTGAAGCGTTCAATAAGCTGGTGCCAGCGATCATCGCCTTATCAAAAGATGAACAAAAACAAAATGAATTAAAAGATAATATGGCCGGGTTGGCGATAACTAGCGCAGATGAAATTATTGCAAGGGAAATTCTAAACAGTATCAAAATATAATCCTTGAGGGATGAAATCAATATAGTGATCGATATAAAAAACATAACAAGGATCTATTTTTTAGGCATCGGCGGAATTGGGATGAGTGCGTTGGCAAGGTATTTTAATTCAAAAGGAGTTGCAGTCAGCGGCTATGATAAAACAGCAACGCCTTTGACAAAGCAATTGGTCAAGGAAGGAATTGCGGTTCATTATGAAGATAATATTGAGTTCATTGACAAAGAGGCACAGCTGGTTGTTTACACACCTGCAGTGCCAAAAGATCACGGGGAGTTGAATTACTACCGGCAAAATAATTACACGGTAGTAAAACGAAGTGATGTGCTGGGTGCTATCACCGGTAGTTCTTTCAATATCTGCATTGCAGGTACGCACGGAAAAACAACTACCAGTACTATGGTAGCACATATCCTGCGGCACAGCGGCTATGGTTGTAATGCTTTCCTGGGTGGGATCGCAGTGAATTACGACAATAATTTTTGGAGTAGTGAAAAAAATGTTTGCGTGGTAGAAGCGGATGAATATGACAGGAGCTTTTTAAAATTAAGCCCCGATGTAGCGATCATCAGTTCCATGGATCCTGATCACCTGGATATCTATGGCACCGCAGAAAATATGGAGCAGGCGTTCATTGATTTTGCTGCAAGATTAAAACCGGGAGGGTTGTTGCTAAGCAAATTTGGTTTAAAGAGGAATGCAGATCTGAAAGCAGGCAGGCACCTCACTTACCATTTGCAAAATGAAAATGCAGACGTGTATGCAACAGATATAAAAATGGAAAACGGAAGTTACCGGTTTTGCGTACAAATGAAAGAATGGAAACTCAATGATGTAGTGCTGAACATGGGAGGCCTTCATAATATTGAAAATGTGATCGCTGCAATAACGGTTGCACATGAATTGGGCATTGATGATGATAAAATAAAAAGAGCGGTCGATGATTTCAGGGGTGTAAAAAGAAGGTTTGAATATATCGTGAAAGATCCGCAAAGGGTGTACATCGATGATTATGCACATCACCCCGAAGAGTTAAGGGCGTTGATAACCGGGGCAAAAGCGCTTTTCGCGGATAAAAAATGTACAGTTGTTTTTCAGCCACACCTGTACAGCAGGACCAATGACCTGGCAGATGGATTTGCTGAAGTGCTGGACCTGGCAGATGAAGTGATCCTGTTGCCCATATACCCGGCAAGGGAATTACCGATGGAAGGAGTGAACAGCGAAATGATCTTAAATAAAATGAAGAATAAAAATAAAAAGGTTTTAAATAAAGAAGCATTGTTAGAATGGATAAAAAATAGTGAACCGGAATTATTAGTAACAGCAGGAGCAGGTGATATCGACACATTGGTTGAACCGATAAAAATTATAATTAACCCTGTCGGCGGTTGAAAACCCCGACAGCGGTGAAACGAAGTGGAAAATAAAAAACGATACAACGTTAAAAACATCCTGCTAACTACGCTGTGGATTGGCATTGGCGGAGCTGTTGCTGTATTATTGGTTGCTGCGATCCGTAAAAAAGATGCTCAGCATTGTAAGGGGATCGAAATAAATATCAAAGGAGTGAACAACAATTTTTTTGTTGATAAAACAGATATCCTCAATTCTATTACTGCAATTGCGAATGGTAACCCGGTGGGTAAAACGATCGGTTCATTCAACCTGAGAATGATGGAAAGGGAATTGCAGAAAAATACCTGGGTGAAAACAGCGCAATTGTTCTTTGATAATAATGAAATGCTACAGGTAAGCGTCAACGAAAGAGAACCTGTTGCCAGGGTATTTACATCAACCGGCACCAGTTTTTATATCGACAAGGATGATGCGATGCTGCCATTGAGCGAAAAATTTTCGGCTCGCCTGCCTGTATTCACCAATTTTCCGTCGGATAAAATGGTGCTGTCGGCAGCAGACAGTGATTTATTAAAAGATATAAAAACAGTGAGCCTTGCCATTCAGAAAGATTCATTTCGTATGGCGATGATAGAACAGGTGGATATAACACCGCAAAGGACTTTTGAAATGCTGCCTAAGATGGGCAACCAGGTCATTGTTTTTGGTGATGCCACAGCGACAGAGGAAAAATTCGACAAGCTCGAATTATTTTATAAAGAGATAATGGTAAAAGCAGGATGGAATCATTATAGTATCATCAATGTACAATATAAAGGGCAGGTTGTTGCAAGAAGACACGGAGCAGAAGATGTTACAGCAGATTCTTTGAGGACATTACAGGTGATGCAAATGATCGCCGCCAATGCCGAAAAGCAAGCCAGTGATTCTTTACAAACGATGTTACAGGATAATGATAAGAACGGGAGCGACAGTAGCATGATACAGCAATCGATACAAAGAGACGCACCTGTAGAGTCAACTGATCCTGCCGAAACAAAGAATACGGTAAAAGCAAACCCGGCGCCATCGGAAAAACTGGCAATGCCTGGTAAGAACGAAAAAAAAGGAGTTAAACCAAAAGCAGTAATGCATAAACAAAATGGATATTAATAATAGTACATAAGTCATGGCATATGGCTCATTGCCGGGTATACAATTCAAATACTCCACGGATTATGAACGCTGCTATGAACCATCAACTATGAACCATTAACCATATAAAACACAAACACAAAACATACAATTATGAATCACGAACAACCCATCATCGTAGGTCTGGATATTGGCACTACTAAGATCGCTGCCATCGCCGGACGCAAAAATGAATACGGCAAACTGGAGATACTTGGCTTTGGCCGCGCCAACAGTAATGGTGTGCAACACGGCATGGTGTTGAACATCGATCAAACCATCAAGGCCATTGAAATGGCATTAAAGAACTGCTACGATTCCAATCCCAATTTAGAGATCGGGGAAGTGTATGTGGGCATTGCAGGCCATCACATTAAAAGTCTGCAAACCCGCGGTGACATTGTGCGGCAGAGCATTGAAGAAGAAATAAGGCAGGAAGAGATCGACCGCCTGGTAGCCGATCAATACCGAACGTATATCCCTGCCGGTGACCAGATCATTGATGTGATACCGCAGGAATTTACAGTAGATAATTTTCAGAACATCCCTAATCCCATTGGATACAGTGGTGTAAAAGTGGGTGCTAATTTTCACATCATCACCGGTGATAAGAATGCGATCCGTAATATTAACCGTAGTGTTGAAAAAGCAGGATTGCAAACAAAAGATCTTGTATTACAACCTTTGGCATCTGCTGCTGCAGTAATGTGCGACCAGGACCTGGAAGCCGGTGTTGCCATTGTTGATATCGGTGGCGGTACCACAGACCTTGCCGTTTTTTATGAAGGCATCCTAAAACATACAGCGGTAATTCCTTTTGGCGGAGAGAATATCACCAATGATATTAAATCGGGGTTGGGTGTTTTAAAAACACAGGCCGAACAAATGAAAGTACAGTTTGGCAGCGCATTGAGTGACGAAGCAAAATCAAATGCATTCATTACCATTCCGGGTTTGCGTGGGATGGCACCCAAAGAAATTTCCGTGAAGAACCTTGCGGCCATCATACAGGCACGCATGAGCGAGATCATGGATTTTGTTACCTATCACCTGAAGCAGGTTGGCCTTGATACACGTATGTTGAACGGTGGTGTAATATTGACTGGTGGCGGATCACAGCTCAAACACCTGATACAGTTAACGGAATATGTTACCGGGCTGAATGCAAGGATCGGCTATCCCAATGAGCACCTGGCAGGTGGCCATATTGACGAACTGGCCAAACCCATGTACAGCACTTGTATAGGCTTGATACTGAAAGGATATAATGATTATGAAAATAATAACAAACAGTTTGAAGAAAGCTTTAGGAAGATAGAAGTGCCAGACAGTTTACAACGGCAACCTGTAGACGAAACACTGGATGTGATCGATGAGAACAAACCTGTCAAGATCAAACAGCGTAAAACACTGAAAGGCTTTATGGATGGATTTAAGAATGGATTGATTGACCTGTTTAAGGAAGAAGAAGACGCGAAGTTGTAAGATGGGGCACAGCCTATCATGATTTTCTGATAGATCATGATGGCCATGAATACCCGCGTTCCATAATTCGCTCAGGTGAAAGCTGAGTAAAGACCTAAAGTACAAGGGTGCGACGCAACGATGATGAGCAA
Organism: Bacteroidota bacterium; assembly: GCA_025362055.1. Classification (GTDB taxonomy): domain Bacteria; phylum Bacteroidota; class Bacteroidia; order Chitinophagales; family Chitinophagaceae; genus Ferruginibacter. The sequence continues at coordinate 383 of JANYIM010000174.1, read as the reverse complement.
TGTTTTAAAGCTGATAACAAAATAACACTAACAAAACAGTTCTTATAAATAAATTAACCCATTAACAAGTACAGTGCATTTTTCTTTCTTACTAATTGAAAAATAAGCACTGTATAAATTCTAACAACTCTTCTAGGCCTTCGCCACGGCGATGGATCTAGGGGACCAAACTAACAACTATGATACATTTTGATTTGCCTAAGGAACAATCCTCCATCATCAAGGTAATTGGTGTAGGTGGCGGCGGAAGCAATGCGGTGAACCACATGTTTTCGCAAAATATTGAAGGCGTGAACTTCATCATCTGTAATACCGATGCACAAGCCATTGCACAAAGTAAGGTGCCCAATAAAATTCAGCTGGGGCCTCACTTAACGCAAGGG
>JANYIM010000039.1 GCA_025362055.1 Bacteroidota bacterium | reverse complement strand
ACAACAAGCCCTGCGTCGGGAACACTATTCCCTGTGGGAACAACAACGGTTACTGTTACTGCAACAGATGCTGCGGGTAATATAACTACCTGTACTTTCACCATTAAGGTAAATGACATACAATTACCGGTTATAACCTGTCCTGCAAATATTGTAGTAACACCACCGGTAGGTACTTGTACTGCTGTAGTGAATTATGCTGCAACAGTAACGGATAATTGCCCCGGTGCTGTCATCACTGTGATCGGTGGCTTACCAAGTGGTTCAACTTTCCCAACGGGTGTAACAACGGTTACTTTACAAGCAACAGATGCTTCTGGTAATATAGCAACCTGTTCATTTACTGTTACGGTGAATGATCCTCAGTTACCGGTTATTACAACGCAGCCTGTAGACGTAATTGCCTGTACAAATGATAACGTTACATACAGTGTTGTATCAACCAATGCACTCAGCTACCAGTGGCAGGTGAGTACTAACGGAGGAGCTAGTTACACTAATATAGTGGGTGCTACGTCCGCATCTGTTATCATAAGCAGTGTTACAACTGCCATGACTGGTAACTTATACCGTGTACTTGTAACAGGATTATGCAGAACGGTTACATCCAATGCTGCTAAACTAACAGTGAACTTTGCACCAACGCTTGTGTTATCGGCTTCACTTACGATTATGCAACCTGGTGATCAAAGTACGCTCACAGCAGTTACCACTCCGGCAACAGGCGGTACACTTGTATGGAAAAGAGATGGTGTTGTTATACCATTTAGCGGAAGGATCCTGACAATCACCATAGATGGAATAGGAACCTATACTGTGACCTATACCGATGCAAATGGTTGTTCTGTAACGTCCGCTGGTTTAGTGATAGCGCCAAAAGTAACGGATAAGATGTTTGTATATCCAAGTCCTAATAATGGTCATTTCCATGTAAGGATCAAAACACATCTTGCCCAGTTCATGACACTGCATGTATATGATGCAATAGGTGCATTAGTGTACAAACAGTACCTGAACCAGTTATCACCATTCTATGACATCGTTGTGGATCTTCCACTGGCACGTGCAGGCGCCTTCTTTGTAGAATTGCTTGACCAGGATGGCAAGGTGATCAACCGCAAGGAGATCATTATAGCACACTAGAACAGATATCATTCAATAATAAGCAAAGCCATCCCGATAAATTCGGGATGGCTTTTTTGTTTGAGCTAAAAAGAGATGGAAAGTAGTTGTTGGAAATAAAGTGATATACCCGATAGCAGAAAATATACAGGGATCATTATTTTAAAACATTGTAAAGGCTGCCGCCTTTCTCGAAAATGCGATCGATCTTTTTTTCAACGGCAGTATCTTTTTCTACCGGTGGTGCATGATGGGGTTTTATCCTTGCGTCAAATACCAGCGGGCCTTTGCAGCCCCAGTGCTTATTTTCAGTAAAACTATTTATCCCATAGATATCGTGCGATGGGTTGCAGCGCGTAAATGTTACCCATAAAAAATTCCGGAGGCTATCGCTACTAAAATTTGAGTTGTCGCAGATGATGATAAAAGGTACTGCCGAAAGTTGATGATTGAAAGTTGAAAGTTGATCGTTCAGGGCTGCTGTTTCTTTTATAGCAGTTCCGTAATCAATAAATTCTTTCGTTTGTAATGCTATGATCCCGGGCATGACCAGTTTTGCATTTTCAAATGACTGCAGGTTCTCTAAACATTGTGGTATGGTAGTCTCCAATTCTCTTTTGATATCACCATAAGCAGCCAGTACCACTTTACTGCCGCTGTTTAATGTTATACCTGAATAGTCCAATGTATCAATGGTGGTATTTGTATAAAAATGAATATCTCTTTCGAGGTTGATGCGCTCTAAAATATATTTAAAGTAAACCTCAATATTATTTGTACTGAGTTTGTTTTCATCATCTGAAGTGATGAATAAGAATTTAGCAAGGCTTAATTGCCCGGTACCCAGGATATGATTGGCAATGGTTAAGATCTCAGCCGGTTGTTTTACAGGCATGTAGGGTGTATAGCGCTCACTGCCAATGGCTAACAACAAGGGATGTACGCCTGCTGCGTCTACAGCGTGTATTTCCTTTAAACCGGGGATCTCCTGCTGTACTGCCTTTCCTGTGATCTCATGGATGAGCTGGCCAAAGCTGGTGTCTTCCTGCGGTGGCCGACCCACTACCGTAAATGGCCAGATGGCATTTTTGCGGGCGAAGACCTTTTGTATCTTCATTACCGGGAACGGGTGTTGCAAACTATAATACCCGAGGTGGTCACCAAAGGGCCCTTCGGGTTTATTATCGCCGGGGAATATTTCGCCAGTGATGACAAAATCAGCATCGGTACTGATACAAAAACCATCTTCATAACAGTACCTGAATCTTCTGCCTCCTAATACACCGGCAAATGTCATTTCACTGATCCCTTCGGGTAAAGGCATTACGGCAGCTACACTATGGGCGGGCGGGCCACCAACAAACACACTTACTTTTAACGGTAGCCCTTTTTTATTTGCCTTGCTTTGATGAATGCCAATGCCACGATGTAACTGATAATGTAGGCCTGCTTCCTTATTCAGCTCATATTCATTTCCGGAAAGCTGTATACGGTACATGCCCAGGTTGGCATGCATGATCCCGGGCTGTTCCATATCTTCTGTATAGACCTGTGGCAGGGTTACAAAGGCCCCCCCATCCAATGGCCAGTGCTGAACCTGGGGGATATCAGCAAGTTGTATCTGTTGATATAGTACCTGTTTGTTGAAAGGATTCTTTTTAGGCAATGCTTTTAAGGCAGCTGTTCCTGCATTGAAATTTTTTAGTGGATGCCGGAGGGCTTTGATGGGATCGGCTTTTAACCCGATTAACTGCTGCACCAGTTTCAATGTGTCCCTGAAAATGAATTTACTCCTGTCCAATGTGCCGAAAATATTGGAAGCTGCGCGGAATTTGCTGCCTTTGACATTTTCGAATAGTAATGCAGGCCCACCGGCCTCGTGTACACGCAAATGAATGGCCGCCATTTCGAGGTATGGATCCACTTCTTCCCTGATACGAACCAGTTGCCCGTTCTTTTCAAGGTCGATCAGGCATTCTTCCAGTGAGCGGTAGGCCATTGTATTGTTTTGTGTTGCAAAGTTAAAGAATGCTCAAATGATAATTAATAATGAATAATTAATAGTGCAGAAGGCCAGAAATGCTTTTAGTTGACAAGAACTTGTAATAAACTAAGGTCAATAAAGAGATGCTGTACAAGTGTGCGACGCAAGAATGCCGGGTGATGTTGCAAAAGCCGGGAACAAAACATAATGAGTTGCCCACTAATAAGGCTGTACCAGGAGAATACGTTGCTGAACTGTCAACTATGAACTTTACTTTTTCATGTACATCACTTCCTTCACCAGTTTCACAGTTCTTGGAACATCCGGTAAATAAGCTGCTACGAGATTGGGCGCATAGTGCATGGGAGCATCTACAGAAGTGATGCGCCGGATGGGAGCATCTAAATAATCGAATCCTTCTTTTTGTATACGGTAGGTTATTTCAGACGAGACAGATGCAAAGGGCCATTGCTCTTCTACAATGACAAGGCGGTTGGTCTTTTTTACACTTTCGAGTATGGTGAACCAATCGAGTGGACGAATGGTAGCCAGGTCGATCACTTCGGCTTCAATGCCTTCTTTGGCCAGTTCTTCTGCAGCACCTAAAGCTACTTTCATCATTTTATTAAAAGATACAATGGTAACATCCTTGCCGGCACGTTTTATAAAAGCTTTTCCGATGGGTAATAGGTATTCTTCTTCGGGGACATCTCCTTTATCTCCATACATCACTTCACTTTCCATAAAGATGATGGGATCATCGTCGCGGATGGCGCTTTTCAATAAGCCCTTGGCATCGTAAGGATTGGAAACGGAAATAACTTTTAAGCCGGGAATATTTGCATATAGGCTTTCAAATGCGGTAGAATGTTGTGCACCCAGTTGCCCGGCACTACCACCCGGCCCTCTAAAAACGATGGGGCAACCAACCTGTCCGCCGCTCATTGCCAGCATCTTAGAAGCGGTATTTAATATTTGATCTAAAGGTAAAACTGCAAAGTTCCAGGTCATGAATTCAACGATGGGGCGTAGCCCGTTTTGAGCGGCACCAACGGCAATAGCTGCAAAACCCAGTTCAGCGATGGGCGTATCGATCACCCTTTTTTCGCCAAATTCATCCAGCATTCCCTGGCTTACTTTATAAGCGCCATTGTATTCAGCCACTTCCTCCCCCATTAAAAAAACGCGTTCGTCTTTTCTCATTTCTTCCTGCATGGCTTCTCTAAGGGCCTCTCTAAACGCAATTTGTCGCATGGTGCTGGGTTATTTATCAGGTTGCAAATTTATCTTATCAGGGGCACACAAACAAATTGTTTCACAGAGTTTTTACCGTGTTAATAAAGGCCTGAACTTTTTGGATATCCAGGTTTCCATTTGTCCTTACACCGCTGCAAACATCTACTCCAAAAGGTTGCACGGTTGCAATGGCTTCGGCTACATTTGAAGCAGTAAGCCCGCCGGCCAGGAAAACGGGAACGCTTACCTTTCCCACTAGTTCACGGCTGATTTCCCAGTTATGTGTATTACCTGTACCACCCAAGGTTTTTAGAGAAGCTTTAGGGTTGCCACTGTCCAATAAGATCGCATCCACCTGCTCATGGACCTGTAAAGCCTGCTCAATGGATTCCCTGCCTGTTACATGAATGACCTGTACAATTTTTAGATGTGGTAATTCATTTCGAATTTCATGGTAAGTGCCTTCTACCAATTCATCAACAATTTGAACGGTATTGGTGTGAACACGTTTTACGTGCGCTATTATTCCTGCTGCAGATTGTTCACTGGTAAGTAAAAAAGAGGCGATGGGAGGATGAATGGTTTTTGCAATGGTTGCAATGAGTTCATCAGCAATGGGGCCAGGCCCACTGGGCATTTTACCAACCAGTCCTAGCGCATCGGCACCGGAGTTGATCGCCAGCCAGGCTTCTTCAAGAGAACTGATACAACATATTTTTATCTTACAGTGCATAACTTACCCCGTTCTTTTAAAGGTGTAAATTCAAAAGCCTTCCCGAGAACGGAAAGGCTTTTGAATCTATGTCTTATTAATAATTATTGTTGGATAATTGCTGCTTTTGAGGCGGCTCTTTTACCAGTAGTGGTAGTAGTGGTAGGACGGCCAAGTTTTGTAGCGGGTACAGGCTGTGCTTTTACCTGTGTAGCTGCAGCTTTTTGACCATTAACATTTGTAAAAGCCGGCGTTGCTACCTGAGTTTTTGCTTGTGTTGTGCTTCTTCCTGGTTTAGGTTGTCCTGGTACAGTAGGCGTTACAACAGACTGAGAAAATGCCAATACTGAAAAGAATGAAGCGATAGCTAATAAGCAGATTTTTTTCATATTTTTTATTTTAAGTTTTAACTAATAGTAGATAAAATTAGTTAAAATTATTTAGGTAACAAAGTTCAGGCTAAAATTAATGTTTAACCATTTTAGGCTTGGTTGCAACAACCGGTTGTTTTACAGGCCTGGATGTAGTGTTTGCTTTTTGGGACCTTACAACGGAATGTGCTGAATTATTAGTCCTGTTTTGAATTGTTTTAGGATTTAGTTTCACCCCTACCGGGTCTGTTACAACCGATTGTGATAGGGCAATAGTTGAGAAACCGGAGATACAGGCAACCAAAAATAGCTTTTTCATGTTTTTATTTTAAAAGTTAACTGAATAGGCTCTAAAAATAATCAGAAATATTTAAACAACAAAGCTACATCAATGTACCGGGGATCTCCCGCTGGCTTACATATTTTCAATAACCATTGCAGATGCGCCGCCACCTCCGTTACAGATTCCGGCGGCACCATATTTTGCATTATTTTGTTTCAATACATTTATTAAAGTAACAATGATCCTTGCTCCGCTACAACCCAGCGGATGGCCCATTGAAACAGCGCCACCGTTCACATTCACTTTGGCAGGATTCAATTTCATGCGCTTACTGTTCTCAATTCCAACAACGGCAAAGGCTTCATTCAATTCCCAGAAATCGATCTCTTCCATTTTTAATCCTGCTTTGGCTACTGCTTTAGGAACAGCCAGTGAGGGCGTTGTGGTAAACCATTCCGGCGCCTGTTCTGCATCTGCATAAGCAATGATCTTTGCAATGGGTTTTAGTCCCAGTTCAGTAGCTTTTGCAGCACTCATTAAAACCAATGCAGCAGCACCATCATTCATGGTACTTGAATTGGCCGCCGTAACAGTACCATCTTTCTGGAAAGCTCCTTTCAGTTCGGGGATCTTATCAAACTTAACATTAAAAGGTTCTTCATCTTTTGCCAAAAGAACCGGGGCGCCTTTTCGCTGTGGAATTTCTACGGGTACAATTTCATTGTCGAATTTTCCGGCAGCAATAGCGGCCTGACTACGTTTGTAGCTTTCGATCGCAAATGCATCCTGTTCCTGCCGGCTGATACTGCAAATGGCGGCGCAGAATTCTGCTGTGTTTCCCATCGCTTTTCCATCATAAACATCTGTTAGCCCGTCTTTAGCAAGACCATCAATCAATTGTGTATTACCGTATTTATTTCCCCAACGTATCGTATCCGAATAGAAGGGAACATTGCTCATACTTTCCATACCGCCTGCGATAACAATATCTGCGTCTCCCAACAAAATACTTTGAGCTCCCTGTGAGATCGCTTTCATACCACTGGCACAAACTTTATTAACGGCAGTGCAATTCACTTCATTTGGTAAACCAGCGTATAAAGCTGCCTGTCGTGCGGGCGCTTGTCCAAGGTTTGCCTGTATTACACACCCCATCAGGACATCGTTGACCAATTCGGGTTTCAGGCCTGCTTTTTCCAATGCCCCCTTAATGGCAATGGCGCCTAATTGTGTAGCCGTAAATCCTTTGAGTGAACCGCCGAAACTACCCATGGGTGTACGTACGGCAGAGATGATATACACTTCTTTCATATATAGAAATCGTTTAAGATGCAAAGGTAAGAATTATCTGCAGGATGTTAACTAGTTCAAGCGTCGGCTATAGGCTGTTATTAGCAGGTTAAAATAATACAAAAAGGCGGATTGATGTCCGCCTTTTAAAATTTTATTACACTATTAAGTTTACTGTACGCCTGCTACTTCATAGCTGATCGTATTGCCGTTGATCACCTCTTTGTAATAGACACCGTCTGCAGATAAATAATATTTTTCCTTATTGATAACAACCACTTTGCTGTCTGCAGGTAATTTATCTACCCTGGTACCGGTTGCCGGTAAGGCATTGTCATTATTATTTACAGGAGGATCATTGTTCACTGATGGTTGGTTATCGGTACCGGTATTTAAAACACCGTCTGTGCCAACCACCCTGTATTCCACTTTATTGTTTGAAGAAATTTCCTCCTGGTAAAAAGTACCTCCCAGTTCATAATACTTTTCGCCGTCGATCACAGTTACTTTGGCATCAGTGGGCAAACGAGAAACTACTGCATTGAGTGGCGGAACTGTTACTTCATATCCTCTTCCGTCTGAATACGGGCGGTAAAATATGCCCTGGTTATAATAATACGGCGAAGGGCCGCTATAAATAGTACTGTACCCGAATGGCAATATATTTATTCTTAAACCAAAAGACGGCCCAAAATGAATATAATGTGGTAACCTGTAAACCGGGCGATAATAAGAACGCGACCTATAGACCGGACGATAATAATAATTAGGGCGATAATTATAAGGGGTTATAAATCTTACAGGGTAATAATGCCGTGAATTATTGTACCCGTAATTACGATCATTATGTTGATAATAATGATGACGGCCATTCTGTGCAATTGCAGCAGAACAAAACAACAGGGCCATGCCCAACATAAAAAGAAGGCGGAATTTTAAGTTAAAAGCATTCATACAATTGGTTTTACTATTTGAAACATAAATTTACTAAAAAAATGATTGTTGCAATGCGGTTGCAAAAATTTAACATATCTGGAAAATTCATACATATCAAAAACCCCCGCATATGGGGGTTTTTGATATTACTTGTTTTATTGTATTGATAATTACCAATTTCCTCTTGAATGGTGATCGTCTCTCTGGTACCTACGGTCACTGAAATTAGCATAAACCTGCTGGATCTCACTTTTGCGTTGATCTTCCAGCATGCAGATCAATTTTTGCTTTTTACCAAGTCCCATGAAGATCCTGTTCCTTACAGACTGTTCCTTGAAATCGTATTCGCGGTTGATCTGTGCTATCTGCATATCGCGTTCCCTCATGGCAAAGAAATTATTATCATTGAAATGATCGTCATTCCTTTTATACCTGCCATCATTAAAAACAGCGTCATTGGCCTTGTTGTTATAGCCATAATCCTTTTGGTCTTTACCGTACTGCTGATCCCTGGAACCATATTGCTGGTCTTTAGAACCGAACTGTGCAAATGCTGAACTCATCATTGAAACAGTAAATAAAAATGTAATAATCTTTTTCATAATTGTAAATTTTAAATTGTGATCAATAACTTATAGATGGTGCAGGGAGATGATTGTTTACAAAAGAAATGTTAATGCCTGTAATGGGGAGGGTTTAGACTGCTTAGTTTTGCTTTATTATTACACTCCCAGTATTTTAATAACTGCTGCTTAAACCTTCTAAACGCCATACCCCCAGGCCGCTCATCCAACAATTCATTTTATTTTAATAATTCTGCTTATATTGCCATACCCTTTTTATCACTAACTAAATTATTCAAGATGAAGAAAGTTTTGATCGCATGTATCGTATCAGGAGTCATAATCTTTGTTGCCTGTTCACCAAAAAGTAACCCCGCAACAACTCAGGAAACACCAAAAGTAAAAACCACCACTTATGCTGATGCTGTTCAGCCATTGATACAGGCTAAGTGTGCGCCCTGCCATTTACCTTCCAAGGGAGGAAGAAAAGCAGATCTTGAAACTTATGGTGCTGCAAAACAATATGGAGCTGATATGGTTTCACGCATACAATTAAATCCAACTGACCGCGGCTTCATGCCTTTTAAAAATGCAAAATTATCTGATGATGAGATCAATGTTTTTAAAAAATGGGTGAGCGACGGCCTTCAGGAGAAATAACAACTTACCGGTAATAAGAAAGCCATTCAACCCGTCGAATGGCTTTCTTATTTTGAACCGAGATCACAAAAGTGATTTATTTATTCTTACTGAACCTTTCTTCAATGATCCTTAGTTGCGGGTCTTTAAGCGTTGAAGTTGCTTTGAGGGCATTTACAAAATAAGCTACTTCTTCCTTTGACGCAGGGCAGCCTATATTTTCTCTTTCTGCATTGGCTGCAGCACCTGCCGGCAGCATTTTAGAATCTACCAGGAATTTACCGTTCTTATCAAGGATCATCCAAAAAGGCAAGCCTGCAGTTTCACCATGGTATCTCTTCCGCAAAGCATCTGCACCAGGATTTTCCAGCATCTTATTCTCTTTTGACTCGTCAACAGTAAGATGGCAAATGACATAATTATCGGAGAACATTTTTTTGCAAGCCTTGTCATTCATGCTGCTGTCCATTTTATGGCACCACACACACCAGGAAGCATGAAAAATAACGAATACATTTTTCTTCTCTGCACTTGCTTTCTTATAAGCTTCCTTTAAAATAGCATCTGATGTTTTAACTGTTTGCTGTGCAGTAGCAGTTGTAAAGCAGCCTACCATAATGGCAAATAGCAGGAAATGTTTTAGTTTCATAAAATGTTCTTTAAATGTAAAACGACAATCAAAATTAATGAATAATGCAACAAGATCCTTATCTCGTTTGTACCCTTGGGTCAACTGCTGCATATAATATATCTGCCAGTAAATTGATGATGACAAAAATACCCGCACTGAGTAGTACAACCCCCATCACTACAGGATAATCCAGTTTTTCCAAAGCATCCACTGTTAGTTTACCGATCCCTTTCCACCCAAAAATGTATTCAACAAAAAATGCACCAGCCATCAGTTCTGCGAACCAACTGGTAACAGCAGTTATTACCGGGTTAAGGGCATTGCGCAATGCGTGTTTATAAATGACTACCCGCGGCGACAATCCCTTGGCATAGGCAGTACGGATATAATCCTGGTTCAACACATCCAGCATGGAACTCCTGGTAAGCTGGGTGATGATCGCCAGCGGGCGTATACCCAATGTAAAGGCAGGAAGTACCAGGTTCTTAAGTGTCAGGTATTTTTCACCGGTCACTTCATCAATGTCGAACCAGCTACCCGTTAAATTCAGGCCGGTGTAAGCATGCAACACTACTGCGAATAGAAATGCAATGATGATGGCCATAAAAAAAGAAGGCGCAGAAATACCTGCAATACTTGAGAACACAGCCGATGTATCCATCCAGGTCCCTTTTTTAACCGCTGCGGTTACCCCTAACAGTATGCCAATAATGGTTGCAAAAAGCATTGCAGCAAATGCCAGGATAAGTGTGCCGGGTAATGCTTCCATCAACACCTCCCCCACTTTTTTCTTGGTTTGATAGCTAGTGCGCAGGTAAGGTATCTTTATACCGAATTTAATATCTCCTCCAATAAAAAAGCCCTTCAGTTGTTTCTTTTCAATATCGGCTTTACTGTGAATGCAGACTGGTGACAGGTCATCGAGGTACAATACGAATTGTTTCCATTTGGGTTGATCAAGATACAGGTCACTGCGGATATTATCCATTGTCTTTTTATCGCCCGTTTGCCCAAGGATCATTCTTGCAGGGTCACCCAGTCCCTGGAACATAATGAAGACAAGTACTACCACGCCAAGCAATACAAGGAGAGAATAAAGTATTTTTTTAAGGAAGCGGTTCAAAGCGATAATTAAGAATTAAAAAATTAAAGCGGATCACCTTTAGCTATTATTTTTTTATCACGTCGTCAAAATCAACCCAACTCCATTTGTGTTGCACTACCGGCCCGTTCATTAATAAAACGGCAGGATTAGTGCGGGCTGCTGTTTTTATGGCCGTTACGTCGCAGGTGAATATTAATGGGATATATTCTTTTCCTTCCAAAACAAATTTATTGGCAAATTTTTCCCTTACTTTATCGGGTTGTGCCGTAATGATATAAACAGGTTTCTTTTCTTTTTCAATTGTCTGGATCAACCTGATGTCATTATCCCAGTTCTGCGGGTAATCTTCCAGGGTCTTGATAAAAAATAAATAATACGCACCGCTTTGTCCAAGGATGGCTTCTGTTGTATCTGTACCTGATTGGGTAGTGAAAGAGAAATCATTGATCAGCGGCACATTATTCTTTCCTTTTTGTACGAGGGTTTGCGTGCGATCGACATACTTCCAGGTACTATCGGGCAGGTTGGTGGTAAATTCTTTTTTAACACCGTCCTTTTCATATACAAAAACATATTCGAACTTATCCTGCACGGCATCTGCAGGCATTTGACGAAGTTTTAAAAGATCATTCCCGACCTTATAGGGCAGGCAATCTTTTACCGGTAAATGGCGCAATACATACCATTGTAAGAATACTATTGCAAAAACGGAGGCCAGTAACAGCGATAAATTGATCCGCGCCGAAAAAAGCGCAGTGATATATTTTCTTTTTACCAGGATCAACAATACGAGCATCAATAAGATGATATCTTTTGTAAAGGTTTGAATGGGTGTTAATGGGATACAATCACCGAAACATCCGCAAGCCCTGATCTTGCCACTGAATAACACATAACTGGTAAGGAAGGTGAAGAACAGCATCAATAATAAGAGTAGCCAGGATATTATTTTTTTCCAGATGCCTAAAAGTAAGGCTACCCCTAAAATTACTTCAAGGGATATCATGATAACAGAGAACAATAATGCATGGCTGTGAAACCACATCATCATGTTTTTCATAAACCCGTCGGCAGCCCAGGCCTCAAAAAATTCCTGCATTTTATAGGCGAGGCCAAGCGGATCAATTGCTTTTACCAGGCCGGAAAAAATGAATAACACTCCTACTAAGACCCTTACCATGTTTACAACCTGCTTCATATGCGGAAGTTATTTTTAACTGTGTATCTTTTCATCAATCAGTATCAAGCCAAATACTGCGTAATTGATGATATCATAAAAATTGGCATCGATGCCTTCACTGATGATGGTTTGCCCTTTATTCAATAATATCTGCTTGATGCGCAGGATCTTTGCCATTACCAGGTCTACAAAACTTTCCTGGCTCATTTCCCTCCATGCTTCCCCATAGTCATGATTCTTATCAGACATCAGTTTTTTTGCGACAGCGATTTTTTCGTCGTACATTTTTTCAACGGTTTCAACAGGAAGTTCTTCCAACTCATCGTCGTGGATATCTAATTGTATCAATCCAATGATCCCGTAATTAAGTATCCCCCTGAATTCACTGATGATATCATCGTCAATTTTTTGTACGCCGTTTTCCTGTACGGTGCGGATACGTTTTGCTTTGATATAGATCTGGTCGGCCACAGAAATGGTCCGGTACACCCTCCAGGAGGTACCATAGTCTTTTGTCTTTTGTAAAAAGATCTCTTTACAGGATCTTATAGCGGTATCGTATTGATGGTTAGTTGTCATTTGTCACGCGTCATTTGTAACTTAGCCTTATAAGAGATCAAAAATAATTGAAATCAACTGATGTTCACAATAAACTGTACAGGAAAAATTATCAGCCTGGATGATCCCATCATAATGGGTATCATTAATGCTACGCCAGATTCCTTTTACGAGGGGCATTTGAAAGGAGGAAATGATGGAATGCTGGCACTGGCCGAAAAAATGGTCAGGGAAGGTGCCACTATTTTAGACATAGGGGGACAAAGTACCCGCCCCGGCAGCGAACGCATTACTGCGGAGGAAGAGTTAAAAAGAGTAGTACCTGTGATTACCGCAATTCACCATAAATTTCCGGCGGCAATAATTTCCATTGATACTTATTTTAGTGCAGTGGCCGAAGCTGCCATTGCTGCGGGAGCATCCATCGTAAATGATATCAGCGCCGGTAACATGGATGCTGCCATGCTTGATACCGTAGCTGCTTTGCAGGTCCCTTATGTATGCATGCACATGCAGGGCACGCCTGCCAACATGCAGCAGGAACCAACTTATACAAATGTAGTTAAAGAAGTACTGGATTTTTTTATCAGCAAAACCGAACAATGTAAAGCTGCGGGCATCACAGATGTGATCATTGACCCTGGTTTTGGTTTTGGAAAGACCATTGAACACAATTTCCAGTTATTAAAAGACCTTTCTGTATTCTCCATCACGGGGAAACCAATTTTAGCCGGACTTTCCAGGAAGAGTACTATCTATAAAACATTGGGCATAACTGCTGATGAAGCATTGAATGGCACCACGGTGCTCAATACAATGGCTTTACTGAATGGCGCATCCATACTAAGGGTGCATGATGCAGGGGCAGCAAAAGAAGCGATACTGCTTTTTAATGCATATAAAAAAGCCCCTCGAAACTGAGGAGCTTTTTAAAATTCAAGCAATTTTATTTTTCCAGTTTGATGATAGCATCAACAACAGGCTATGGTTTATTTTTTATTGCCGTTGGTTTTTTGCAAACTATCCTGAAGTGATTTTTGCATTTCCTGCATTTTCCGTTGTTTCTCTTCAGCCTGTGCCATCAATTGTTCTTCTGTAGCAACATCAACTACCTCAATTTCAAAGATCAGATTATCGTCGGGTTTTATTTTCGGCATACTGCCGTTCTTACCATAGCCCAATGCAGAAGGAATATAAATGGTTGCCTTATCCCCCTTCTTCATTTGCATTAAAGCGTCTAGCCATCCTGGTATGATACCATCAAGCCGGCTCATGGTAACCTGGAGCGGTTCTACGTGTTGAAATTTAGGGTCAATATTTGAATCAAAGACCTTGCCGCTGTCGAGTGTCCTGCCGGTATAATTAAACGATACAACATCTTCAGTGGTCACTTTATCACCGGTACCTTCAGTGTGCATAACGATATAGGTGCCCCATTTTGCCTTAGTGGCTTTAATATTATTCTTTGTAAGATAGTCATCGATGATCTTTGAATCCTGGTCGATCTGCCCTTTATCTCCGGCAATTTTTTTCTCGAATTCTGCCAATTGCTTCTGATATTGTTCCTGTTGTTTCTTCTTGATCTTTGGTGCTGCCAATAAAGCTTCGGCTTTATTAGCACTGTCGGCCTCTTCCCTGGTCTTGAAAATGTTAACGATCTTTACGGTAGTGTATACATATCCGCCCTTGTGCATAAACCCCGGCATCGGCTGGGGAGCATTTGCATAAGCGCTGTCTGTGAGCAACCGCATTACAAGGCTGTCGCCTTTTCTTACCTGGGTAAGTATTTTAAAATAAGCCGGAGGTGTAGTAGCTGAATCAAAGCTTTCTGTACGGGGCATCATATCCCTTGTGTCTCCCAAAATAGTATCCTTTTTTTGGTCTTTGTATGCCTGCGTGATGTGCATTTGAAGGTAATTACCGCTCATTAATTTATTCCCGCTGCCATTGGAAATGATCTTGTATTCGATGCCGTTGTCACCCTTTTTATATTCAGATGTACAAGATGCCAGCATTAAAAGGCAAAGAACCGATAGATAAGAAAATTGTTTCATTGTTTTTATTGTTTTAAAATTTATAACTGCTTAATTGTGTTGTGTTCTCTTTTATAGCTGCTTTGAATTTTGTCACCACTTCTTCCAAAGGTTCTTTATTGAATCCCCCGGCCGCATTGAAATGGCCGCCGCCGTTAAAATATTTTCTTGCAAAACTATTCACATCAAAATCTCCTTTACTGCGGAAAGAACTTTTGCGTTCTTCACCCCTGTCGATAATTACTGCCGCCAGTTTTATCCCTTTGATGCTTAGGGGATAATTTACCAATCCTTCTGTATCGCCCGTTCTAACATCATATTTGATCAGGTCTGCTTGTGGTATTACGATCAACGCAGTATTGTATTCATAAAATACTTCCATCCTGTTCAACAATACATGTCCGATAAAACGGAAACGGTTCTCTAAAAAATTATCGAAGAGCTCCTCATGAACCGGGCTATGTTGCAATCCAAGGTCTTTCAGGTGAGCTACCATTTTATGTACACTGGCCTTTGTTGAGGGGAAACGAAAAGAACCGGTATCTGTCATGACACCTGCATACAAACATTCCGAAATCGCTTCATTTATCTTATCTGCATGATCAGAGCCGATGATAAAATCATAGATCATCTCCGCAGTAGAGCTTTTACCGGTATCACTGATGCCATAAGTAAATACATCCATCTGTGGTTCCCGGTGATGATCGATCAATATTTTTTCTGCGGTTGCTGCCAGTAATTTTTCTTCCATGCGCTTGGTTCGCATCATCGTATTAAAATCAAGGCAAAATATCCAATCTGCTGTATTAATGGCTTCCGTGGCTTTGGCGGTCTGTATCTCAAAATCCAGCACTTGCTTACAACCGGGCATCCAGTTTAAAAAAGCGGCCCAATTGGTAGGTGAGATAACTGTGATATGATGGCCAAACTGGTTCAAAAAATGATAAAGGGCTAATGAAGATCCCATCGCATCCGCATCAGGCTTCTGGTGCGTGGTGATCACTATGTTCTTTGGCTGCGCCAGTAAGGGAAATATGTTTTGTATCGGTTGCATAAAGCGGCGCAAAAGTAGCTGAAAAAGTTTAAAGTTTTAAGTTTTAAGTGTTAAGTCAGCGCTTTTATTAATTAAACCGACTTTAAAAGCCTTGCGCATTAAAATTTTAGCAGAAATAGAAACCATAAAATGCAAACAAGCTATCTTTGCGCACAAAAAAGAAAAAAATGACTAACAGAACATTTACAATGATCAAGCCGGATGCAACAGGTAAAGGAAATACCGGCGCTATTTTAGCAATGATCAATGCTGCAGGTTTTCGTATCGTGGCAATGAAGATGACACACCTTAGCGAAACAAAAGCAGGTGAATTTTATGCAGTACATGCCGGGCGCCCATTTTACGGTGAATTGGTAAAATTCATGAGCAGTGGCCCCATTACAGCAGCGATCTTAGAAAAAGCTAATGCAGTAGAAGATTTCCGTAAACTCATCGGTGCCACCAATCCTGCTGATGCAGCTGAAGGGACCATCCGTAAATTATATGCAGCTTCCATCGGAGAGAATGCAGTACATGGTAGCGATAGTGATGAGAATGCAGCCATCGAAGGCGATTTCTTTTTCAGCAAGCTGGAACAATTTTAAGAATAACAGGCGGGGCAATTGACAAATAAATAAGGAGTTCAAATATTCAAACTGCTTTGCTAATTGCCTTTAATAAAAGAAGGCCCCTTGAAGACTCAAGGGGCATTTTTTTTGGAAATCAAGCACAAACAAACTTAGTTGAAGGCAGAGACAGGGCGTACAAACATCTATTCAAAAGGGGTGTTTGTTCCAGCCTGATTTACAACGTTAAAGATTGGGTTATATTGCACCAGTAAATCAAGATGACAGTTACATTGACCATCCTTCGATATCGCAAACGCTTCATTCCCTTTGCGTTACTTGCAATGTTCTTTTTTCGTTTCCCGCTTTGGTTAAACAAAAAAATACCTTTCTGGAAATTACTGGGGTCTGGTAAAAATGGAACGTTTGACAAGAACCCGGATTGGCAGCAATGGGGAATCTTATCAGTTCAAAGTTCAGGGTTGAAAGTTAAAAGTCTGGAGCCTGTTGACCCGGAGGGCAAGTTGTTATACAAGGAGCTTTATGGGGCATTTATAGCGAATTGGATACGGCTATTTGATTGTGAGGCATGGACCGTATTTTTAGAGCCTATTGAAGGCCATGGCACCTGGGATGGAAAAAAGGTATTTGGAGCGCTACCCCTGAAAACAGACTATGAGGGACAGGTCGCTGTTCTTACGAGGGCAACCATCCGCCTGTTACGTTTAAAGCATTTTTGGTCCAATGTTGCGCCTGTTGCAGGGAAAATGGCGAGCACAAAAGGCCTACAGGCTTCATTTGGCATTGGCGAAATGCCCTGGATAAAACAAGCAACTTTCAGTATCTGGCAGAACAAAGAAGCGATGAAAAACTTTGCATATGAGATGAAAGAGCATGCAGAAGTAATACGAAAAACAAGGTCTCAGAAATGGTATACTGAGGATATGTTCACCCGGTTTAGGATCATCGCAACTACAGGAACTATACGGGGTATCAACCCCTTAACCGGAAAGTCGTAGATTTGAGATAACAACTTCCCTGCCTTTGGCAGATATGCTATATGAAAAATATTAAGTTAATAGAAGTGCCATCCGAGATCGGTGCAGGTACCCGTGGTGCCAGCCTGGGAATCGACGCCATTAAAATTGCAGCATTGGATTTCATGAGCAATTTCTTTGTTCATTTCCCATCAGAAAAAATAGAGGTAGAAAATAAATTATTGTTCGAGCCCATCCAATCGCCCTATGCCAAGCGAATACAAGGGGTATTAACCATGTATGAAAGAGTGAGTAAAGCGGTTTGTGAATCTATGAAGGCCCATTTTTTCCCTGTAGTGATCAGTGGCGATCACAGCAATGCAGGTGGAACAATTGCGGGCATCAAAATGGCAAAGCCAA
Organism: Bacteroidota bacterium; assembly: GCA_025362055.1. GTDB lineage: Bacteria > Bacteroidota > Bacteroidia > Chitinophagales > Chitinophagaceae > Ferruginibacter. Next base: position 5,008 of record JANYIM010000039.1, on the reverse strand, counting down.
AAAGCAAGTTGGGTGTGATATGGATAGATGCCCATGCCGACCTGCATACTCCCTACACTACCCCATCGGGTAATATGCATGGGATGCCATTGGCAGCATCGATCGCGGAAGACAATGAGGAATCGCAGGTACATGAATTGGATGAAAAAACAGTTAAACTCTGGGAGCAATTGAAAAAGATCGGAAAGATCAACCAAAAAGTATTGCCCGAAGATGTGGTATTCATTTCTTTACGCGATTATGAAAAAGAAGAAAAGGCCGTTATCGAAAAATATGGAATGAAGGTCATTACTACAAGTGATGTACGGCGCAATGGTGCAGAAAATGTAAGCAGGAAAGTATTGCGTTATTTAAGTGATTGTACAGATATCTATGTGAGTTTCGACGTTGACAGTCTTGATTCTGCTATCTCCAAGGGAACGGGAACTCCTGTTAACAATGGTTTGCGGGAACGGGAAGCTGAAGACCTTATCAGCAAATTCATGCAGAACCGGAAAGTGTGTTGTTTTGAGATCACGGAAGTGAATCCAACACTCGACAAGGAAAACCTGATGGCAGAAATTGCTTTTAACATCCTGCAGCGGAGTGTGAATGTGTTGATGATGAACTAGGCCGCCCATTATGCTGACTAATTTGATTTCACATATTTTTTTATGCGACGAATTTTTTATTTATCGTTATTATTTTTTGTATCGCAGGGTGTTTTTGCACAGGATAATGATACCTATATTACCGCCATCAAGGCATACCAGAAGGATTATGTTGATTCGCATGAGGTGGTGAAGAAAAAAGACAGGCGCTATTTCCGTTTTTTCCCGATAACCAGTGATTGTAATGTGAGGTGTAGTTTTGAAAAGATCACTGATACCATTGGTTTTACCATGAAAACATCTGACAACAGCCTGCAGCATTATTACAAGTATGGTCAATTGCAATTCAGTTTATCTGGACAAGCTTGCCGCCTTTTTGTTTACCAGAGTTCGAAACTGATGAAGACTGAAAAATATAAAGACTATTTGTTTGTTCCCTTTACAGATAGTACCACAGGCATCGAATCTTATGGCAGCGGCCGCTACCTTGATTTTTATATTGGTGAGATCAAAGGCAATAAACTGCAATTGGATTTTAATAAGGCATATAACCCATATTGTGCTTATGCTACCGGATATCACTGCCCCTTTCCGCCAAAAGAAAATAGTTTACCTATTGCTGTGCGGGCCGGTGAAATGAATTTTGGCAAAAAGCATTGACTGCATGCAAAATAAAAGCCCCGGGTAAAGAACCGGGGCCAACTTGAATATCAATCGAAAAAGTTCAGGTAATTATAGTTCGGGGCCAAGTGATTTTTTTGTTTTCAGTCCCCTGAGTGAAGGGTCCAGCTCTATTGCTTTATCACACATCTGCATGCCTCTTTCAATTTCCCCTTTCTTTTGAAAACAAAGCCCGGCCTGGTAAAGTGCCTTCCCATCCTTTATATCCAGTTCCATTAAGCGTTGGCAAAATTCCAGCGACTTATCATACAATTTATGATCGTAGTAAGCCTGCGCAAGGTCTCTCATGATATCCTTGTCGCCACGCTTCTTCTCATGGATATTCAATAATATCTTTTCGCCTTTTTCAAATTCACCGCTATACAAATAAGCATAGCCAAGATTTTCCCTCAGCTCAGCACTTTGCGTATATCCCAGGGCGATAGCTTTATTGAACCATATCACTGCATTCTTATAATTTTCGGTAACAAAATATAGCATGCCTAATTCAAATTGCCAGGCATTTTTCGTGGCGTCTAACTGTATCGCTTTTTGATAAAAAGGGATCGCTTTTGCCTCCAGTTCCATTTCCATGTAGGTCTTTCCCAGTGTGTACAGTAACTGTGCATCGGTTGGGTTTTGTTTTACCAGTTTCAGCAATAATTTTTCTGCATTATCATAATCCTGCTGATAAAAATAAGAAAGGGCCGTTACCTTTTCGGTATTGCCGCAACTTTTGCATTTTTGTGAAAGTGCAACAGCGTTTTGATATTGATGATAACTAAAATACAGGTCGATCAATTCTTTATTGGCAGCAATGTTCTCAGGATCTAATTCAGTGACCTTTGCAAAATTAATTTTGGCTGCATCCGTTTTGCGCATCTCCAGGTTCACATAACCATTGTCGAGGTAAGCCGCAATATATTTCGGATTTAACCGGATGGCTTTCTCGAAATACTGCGATGCCACCAGCCAACGTTTGTCGTTTTTCTCTTCCGTGCCTTTTTGATAAAAATAAAGGGAACTGTCTGCTGTTTGTGAAAACACAGCTACGGATAACAATAATAAAATGAATGTGAATAGGTTTTTCATATAAATAACTGATGCAAAGTGCGTTCCAATTATCGGAATATCACTGCTCCTAACGCCGGAAGATGCACATTTATTTCAAATAATTGCGTCTTTTTGTCAACCAGCGTTACTCCTGGGGCCGGGTTAAAGACCTTACCCGTACCCCAATATTTTGTACTGTCGCTGTTGAAAACCTCCGCCCACACTGATTTTCCGCTCACTTTAAGTTTCCAGTCGCGGCGCACAACCGGGGTCATATTTAAAATTACAAGCATATCATCCTTTTTCTTTTTCCCTTTACGCCGATAAGCTACCACGGATTCTGCGCGGTGGTGCAGGTCGATCCATTCAAATCCACCGATATCGAATTGTAGTTCATATAATGCCGGTTCTTCTTTATACAAATGATTGAGGTCCCTCACGCAATCCTGCATCAGTTGGTGGCAATCAAACTGTAATAGTTCCCAGCTCAATTCGGTTTTATAATTCCATTCGGTAGTTTGTGCAAATTCATTTCCCATGAATAATAATTTACCGCCGGGATGTGTGTACATATAGGTGTAGAGCAGCCGCAGGTTGGCAAATTTCTGCCACTCATCACCCGGCATTTTATGTATCATCGGGCTTTTACCGTGCACCACTTCATCATGGCTCAATGGCAACATAAAATTCTCATCATAATAATACATCATGCTGAAAGAGAATTTATCCTGGTGGAACTGGCGCATCAACGGGTCCATTTTAAAATAGCTGAGCGTATCGTGCATCCATCCCATCATCCATTTCATTCCAAAGCCCAATCCACCTTCCGTGGTAGGCCTGGATGTTTTTGGCCAGTCTGTTGCTTCTTCTGCAATGGTTTGCACATCCGGGAAATCCCGGAAAATGGTCTCATTAAAATGCTTGATGAATTTGATCGCTTCCAGGTTACCGTTACCGCCAAATTCATTGGGTGCCCATTGTCCTTCATTCCTGGAATAATCCAGGCGAAGTACGGAACTTACTGCATCCACACGGATGCCGTCAATATGAAACTGATCGAACCAGTATCTTGCACTGCTGATCAAAAAAGATTTTACTTCCCCCCTCTTATAGTTAAAGATATAGCTGTTCCAATCGGGATGATAGCCCTTACTCATATCCGCATATTCGTACGTATGCGTACCATCAAACATGAACAGGCCATGTGCATCATAGGGGAAATGCGAAGGCACCCAATCCAACACAACTCCAATATCGTTTTGGTGAAAGGCATTTATCATCGCCATAAAATCTTCGGGTGTGCCAAAGCGTGATGTTGGTGCAAAATATCCTGTTCCCTGGTAACCCCAACTGCCGTCATAAGGGAATTCCATCACCGGCATTAATTCTACATGGGTAAAGCCCATTTTTTTTACATAAGGAACCAACCGTTCCGTGATCTGAGCATAAGTATTAAAACTTTCCTCATCAGTTTTTACCGGCCGCATCCAGGACCCCAGGTGAACTTCGTATACGCTCCACGGTGAAGTGAGTGCATTGTTCTTTTTTCTTTTTTTCATCCATGCCGTATCCTTCCATGAAGGTTGTGAATGCCAACTGATGGAAGCCGTGCCCGGCCTCAGTTCCCAGTATCTTGCATAAGGATCGCCTTTTTTAAGTTCTACTCCTTTAAATCCTTTGATATGATATTTATACGGCTCCCCTTTCTTAAAATCAGGAATGAACCCTTCCCATATCCCCGACTTGTCGAGCCGCACATATAAAGGATGCTTCTCTTTTTTCCATCCATTAAAATCACCGATCACCGAAACTTCGGTGGCATTGGGTGCCCATACTGCAAAATAAAAGCCCGTTCTCTCCAATACCTTCATTTGATGATTCCCGAATTTTTCGTAGCCATTATACAGAGTACCATTTTGAAAATTGCGGATATCCTCTTCGGTGAACAAAGAATAATTCCATACCGGTTTGGTGCTGTCGATAAAATGAGCTTCCTCATATTTTATATCGGGCTGTTTTTTTTCTGCTGAAAGCACTGCAGCAGGTGCTTTATTTACCGGTTGCCTTTTAGAAACTGCCATATATGGAATTTAATTTTCAGCGATCGTATTGATACTGATATTTGCTTTAACGTAAATTTATGAATACCCTGCAAGGAATTTACGCTTTTATTGCGGACTTTTAATGTGGATGTTATTGCCCGTTTTTTAACCAACCCGACTGTATGTACAAACTAACCGCCCTGTTCACGATTCTTCTTTTTTTTTCGATCAATGCCGTGGCGCAGAACGCTGTTGTTTCGGGGGCGGTGAATGATACCACCCAAAAAAAAGGTGTTCAAAATGCTGTTGTGGCGCTGCTGAAAGCCAAAGATTCTGTCCTGTACAAATTTACACGTACCGATGCCAATGGAAAGTATTTGTTCCCCAACATTAAGCCCGGCAATTACGTCTTACTTACCACACACCCATATTTCGGAGATGTTATTCAGACCGTTGAGATAAGTTCCCCGGATACAAAAATTACTGCGATCTCTTTAACGTCGAAAAGCAAATTACTGGAAGCGGTCATTGTTAAAAGCGGTTCACCCATAAAGATCAAGGGCGACACTACCGTTTATACCGCCGATAGTTTTAAGGTTAGGGCCGGTGCCAATGTAGAAGAACTGCTGAAGAAGTTACCCGGCATCCAGGTTGATAAGGATG
>JANYIM010000103.1 GCA_025362055.1 Bacteroidota bacterium | reverse complement strand
CTTAAAGCCAATTTTTCCTGCATGGGTGCAGGTGGGGGCGGCGGTGATTTTGAGATATTAGCATCTGCAGAGGCAGCAAAAGTATAATACATGCCGCCACGTTCATCGTAGTTATAATATCCCCCAAAACCGGTATTCAGCATATCGTAAGATTTGGTGGGCCCGCTTAAATATTCATAAATACTTTTATTATACTCTTCTGAATTTGTTTTATTAAAACCATTTTCCATCCAATTTACCATCGTGTAAAGGCCGGGCCAGATATTAATGCTTCCCCAGTAATGCGGTTTGAACTGGTCCAGGCTTGCGTCATACATGCCTGCCAGCATTTCTGCCGCAACTTTTTCTCCTTTACTGCCGCTGATCTTTACTTTCCATTTTTCTTCGCTGCCCGGTAATAATTTATCCCGGAATGTTTCATAGCTGATCGTTAATTCTTTATTGTTCCAGGGTATGTTGAAAGCCTGGGAACCTTTATACACCCTGTTGTGCTGCACAAACGCATAGCTCATGGCGATGCCACCCCGATCAGCCTCGGTTATATTTAATTGAGCATTGTATGCAGACGTATTCAAGCCAATGTAATCTGTAAGCGAAGGTTTATCCATGGTACTAAGTGAACGAATAAGCCATATTTTATCAAAGCCCGTAGATATCGTATAATTAATTTGTTCTCCCGGCTCAGCGGTTGTTTTTGGCACGCTAACCTGTATTGCTTTATTGACCTTCATGGTGGGTGAAGTGAGCTCAATATATTTTTCGGCCCTTACCTCTTCACCATATTTATCTTTTGTAGTGACGGTAATTTTATACCACCCCGCATCAAATTTTGAATTTTGTCCGGGCTGAGGCAGGACAAATTTTAAATTTTCTTCAGTGCTGTCTGTAATGTCAGCAACTTTATCTCCTGTAGGCCAACCCTGTACCTTATCCTCATCTTTATATACATCATAGGGAAAGTAGCCATAGTATTCGTCTTTGCTCATCACGAACTGATCAGGCATATCCCATGATCTTGAACGGAAGATCTTTGTGGGTGACAATATTTTTTGTATGGTAACATTCACTTTTGTCTTTTCAAAAATATCATTCAGGTTGGTGCTGCTTATCTTCAGGTCTTTTAAACTATCGGCCAATAACTCACCGGGCATATTGATATTCAGCTGCAACGCCTGGTAAGCCACGGCTACAGAAGTGCTGCCAGTCCTGGTCTCTCCATTGATATCCGTGATATCGGCGCTGACTTCATAATAAAAAACAGGCTGACTTTTTTTATCCACGCTTTCATCAGGCAATGCTTTAAAAGTTATCTTGAACGCTCCCTTAGCATCGGTTACCATTTCGCCGTTGGTGATCTCCACTTCATCATTGCCCCTGTTACTGCCACGGAAATACCACCAGTCCCACCAAATGGGATAACTAACTTTGCGTACCACGCGGTATTTTACTTTAGCGCCGTCAATATTATTTCCGGCATAGGCTTTTGCAGTACCGGTGACCTTGATGCTGTCGTTGATCTTGTACGTACCTTTTGGTTTTTGTACTTCAGCAAAGAATTTGGGGCGTTTATATTCTTCCACACTAAAATTCAGGATCGCATTCGTAGCGGTGTCAAGCAAACTGAATTGTCCGTTCAACAATCCCTCCGGCAATTTAAAAGAACCTTTATAACTGCCGAATTCATTAGTAGTTAAAGAAAGTTCGGCAGATTTCTGGTAATTGGCATCCCGTAAAAAAACCTTTGTCATGAAGCTGGGAAAGACACTGCTTTTTGTAACATTGATATCTTTTTGTACAACGATACCTTTAAAATAAACCGTTTGCCCCGGGCGGTAAATGGAGCGGTCAGTGAATAAAAATGTTTGCGGCTTGATAACGGGAGCATAACTGTTGTAGTTACTGTAATAATTAGTTTCATCCATGAATAATTCATCCCCTTCATAATTGAACTGCAATAAAAAACTCCGGTAGGGTTTGCTGTCTTTTAATTTAAAAGAGCCATTCTTATCAGTGGTGTATTTCTCTGCTTTTTTTTCTTCATACGTGCTGGTCTGGTAATTATATACCGATTCCCAGGCCTGTACCTGTGCATTGGCAAGGGGTTGGCCGTTATCGCGGTTCAGCACGTAGTATTCGTAATTATTGTTATGGATATAACTGATATTACTTACATAGGTTACCAGTTTTGCAATGATGTTCTTTGAGAGAGAAAAATTTTCATCAATGCTTGCAAGGATAAAATAAGTTCCATTGGGAAGCCCCTCAACCTTTACCTCGGTGGAGTGTTGCTGGTAATCGCCCAGATCGGGCAGCGAAACGCTCCAACTTTTAAGGGCCTTCATCTCTGTATAACCCTTCCATAATTTTTCATAATCCCTCCTGTCCAGGCTCTTCATTTCATTCCGCGTTGTTTTGATGACACGGAAATATAATGTCTTTACATTTTTATATTTCACCAGGGAACGGAATGCCAGGCCGGGTACATTCACTTGCTCGGTTTCCAGGTTGAGGTAAGGTTGCAGGATCGATCCAATAAGATTTGCAGCGCCTATTCCCCCCTCTGATTTTGGGAATTGAGCAAACGTTTTTTCAGCAAGTTCTTTCGCCCTTTTAATTTCGTATTGATTGTCTTTTTTAGTGAAAGGGTTATAACCTTGTCCGCGGCTGTAATAGATATTTGCCCTTAAATACATAGCTTGTGCTATGGCTGGGTTGTCACGGTATTTTTCTTCAATGTTCAATAATGCTGCTTCATACAATTTTTCTTTTTCATCCATCACACCGGTTGAATTAACAAAGTCCAGGCGTATAAGATCAACATCGATCAATGCATCCGGTTTGGCATCATTCAGATGAAATTTTAAAATATCCTGTAAAAGCAATAGTGCGCTGTGTTGCAGGGAAGCCGTGTCCTTTGTTTTAAAGGATGCATTGATAAACGTAGCAGCAGGACTAAATGCAGCTGCATCTGTTATTTTAAATTGATATGCAGGCCTGGTAAGATCCGATTCATCGGTCATGAAAAAATCCAATGCACGATGCGCTAAAAAATCATACAATGTTGGCCTCAGCTGCCTTGTGTTTTGTCCCTTCACAATAATAGGATCAAATTCCCCAACTTCTGTTGTTTTTAAAAGAACAGTATTGGTTAGTGAAGCTTTGTACAATTTTGCGATGATATTGTATAGTTTGTCAATGCTCCAGGTGGTAATGTCCTTACTTTTTTCTACGGCAAGTTTGGTGCGGTCACTGAATTTCCAGCGATTGTTTTCCAGATACTGCCAGAACATTTCGGCCTGCATGCTTTGTAAAATGTTTTTGGAAGGGGCCTTCGCCTTTTCGATCAAAGTATCTACATAAAAAATATTATTCTCATGACTGTCTTCTTCGATCATGTTGCGGTACTTCACCTGGTACATGCAGGCCTTTATCTGCTGGGCATCATTATTATCATTTACCGCCATATTGTAAATGACCATTACTTCTCCCAATGCACTTTTTGGAAGCCCTTTTTTTTCAAAGGCATCCACTTTTTTCCAATTTTTATCGTAGTCATTTTTTGTTTGTGCTTTAAGGGATAGCCATGCTCCCGATACCAGTAAAAATACCGGTAAGATTCTCTTTAAAAACATAATCAACTTATTTTATTTACAAGATACAATTTGTTCCCTGCAGCACATAGAGCAGGGAATACCTGTAATGAGATGTGGCGCAAATGCCATTTGCATAAATGCAGTGTTATTTTTTTCTTTAACGTTTTATTAAGTAATGTGAATGCCGGGCGGCACAGCATTTGAAAATAGATAAGTAGTGAAAGAAGATGCCATCATTGGTACTGGTTGATTTAATATATACAATACTATATACTGAAAACTGTGGCTATACTTTAAGGGCCGGGGCGAAAGCGCTGGTTCTTTTTTTTGTGCTAAGTATAAAAATGAAAAAGGAGATTGTAAAGAGCGATCACCCTTTTCAATCTCCTTTCTGCTCCGGCCTCTTTATTTATTGTGGCATTCCCATTGCAGCAGCGGCATTCAATTCATAATAAGTTTCTTCGCTCCATGCATACACTTTGCTGCGCAGGTAAGTGTCCAATGCTTCAATGCTATCGGCTTCCCATACACAGGTGGCCTGCGTCATATCATTATTGGGCATTACCTGCAGTACCTTTTGTACGCCGCTTACGGGTAATTCGGGTAAACTTTTTTGAGCTGAAGCCCAAAAATCGGTAGGGTTATTGATTTGGTGATTGACTACGATGATCATGATTAAATAGTTTAGGGCATAAAGATTGAGTAATTATTTTTGATGCAAATACCCACTGGAGGGTATTTTAGCCCTCACCCTTAATTCCTTTTCCTGGCAGATAGGGGATGGTGTGTTTTTTAAATTAAAAAACCCAGCACCATCGCAGGGCCGGGTTTCAAATATTATTTTGTAAAATTTTATTTCTTCAATACTTCTGCCATGGTCTTGCCAATATCAGCAGGACTTGCAACTACATGAATACCGCATTCTGCCATGATCTTCATTTTTGCAGCAGCGGTATCATCGGCACCGCCTACAATAGCGCCTGCATGGCCCATTCTACGGCCCGGAGGTGCAGTTTGGCCGGCAATAAAACCAACAACCGGTTTTTTATTCCCTGCCGATCTGATATAATTAGCTGCTTCAGCTTCCATGCCACCACCGATCTCACCGATCATTACAATAGCATCCGTTGTATCATCATTCATAAATAATTCAACGGCTTCCTTAGTGGTTGTTCCAATGATGGGATCACCACCAATACCAATGGCGGTTGAAATTCCAAGTCCGGCTTTAGCAACCTGGTCGGCTGCTTCATAAGTAAGCGTTCCGCTCTTTGAAACAATGCCGATCCTTCCTTTTTTAAAAATAAAACCTGGCATGATTCCCACTTTACATTCATCAGCCGTGATAACACCGGGGCAGTTGGGCCCTATCAATCTTGTATCAGTGGTTTGTAAATAATTTTTCACTTTTACCATATCCAGTACCGGTATACCTTCGGTGATGCAAACCACCAATGCTATTCCGGCTTCAGCTGCTTCCATGATGGCATCGGCTGCAAAAGCAGGCGGAACAAAGATGATACTTACATTGGCACCTGTTGTATTAACGGCATCTGCAACTGTATTGAAGACCGGCTTATCGAGGTGTGATGAGCCACCTTTACCCGGCGTAACACCACCCACTACATTGGTTCCATACTCGATCATTTGTGTGGCATGAAATGTGCCTTCCGTACCCGTAAAGCCCTGTACGATTATTTTAGAATTTTTATTGACGAGAACTGACATTGTACTTTAATTAAGAATTAATAATTAAAAATTAATAGTGGCGCAAAGATAGGGGAGATGCCGTATTGTTGAAAGAGAATATTTGGGTCACCAGCATTTTATCATGGTGCATCTTCAGTGGCGACGCTCCTTTCAACAGCGCCCTTATTTCAGCAATTCATCCATATTCCTGTCATTATCGATCTTTCCTTTGGCTTCCAGCATACGCATGTCCTTGGCATCCTGCAAAAATTCGGAAGCAAAAATGAAACTGTTCAGGCGCTGGTTCTTGGAAAAAATGATCTCTTTGTTATTACCACTCCATTCTTTTCGCCCTTCGTACATGTATAAGATATTTTCACCTATTTCCATTACACTGTTCATGTCGTGTGTATTGATCACCGTGGTCATGTTGAATTCTTTGGTGATATCATAGATGAGTTTATCGATCACCATGGAGGTCTGGGGATCAAGCCCTGAGTTAGGCTCATCACAAAATAAATACTTCGGGTTCAATACGATCGCCCTTGCAATACCCACCCTTTTTTTCATACCGCCACTTAATTCGGCGGGATATTTTTTATTTACATCAACGAGGTTTACCCTTGCCAAAACTTCGTTTACCCGTTTCAGTTTATCCGGGAAATTTTGTTTGGTGAACATATCCAGGGGAAACATGATGTTTTGTTGCACCGTCATGCTGTCGAATAAGGCAGAGCCCTGGAATAGCATACCGATCTGCTGTCGCAACTCTTTTCTCTCTTCACCGGTCATATCAGTGAAACTGCGTCCATCATAAGTGATCTCGCCTTCATCAGGTTCAAACAAACCTACGAGGCATTTTTGCAATACCGTTTTCCCGCTGCCGCTTGTGCCAATGATAAGGTTGCACTGGCCCGTTTCCATAACATGGCTTACATCATTAAGTACGATCTTATCGCCGAAAGATTTTTTTATGTTTTTAAATTCGATCATAGTAAGCTTACAGCCCGGGGCTGTTAACTAAAGGTATCTTATAGTAATAGTGCAGCTAAAATATAATCTGCAAACAATATCATCACACAACTCACCACTACGCTCTTTGTACTACTGCGGCCAATTTCCAGTGAACCTCCTTTTACATAATAACCATAGTAAGCAGGGATACTGCTGATGATGAATGCAAACGTGTACGCCTTGGCCAGTGCAAATGTTACATTATAGGGCACAAAATTCTCCAGGAGCCCCTTATCATAGGTATCGGTAGATAAAATATTGGAAAGCGAACCTGCAAGGCGTCCTCCCCAAATGCCCAATACCATTGATAATACCACTAACATCGGTATTGTTACCAACGTTGCAACGACCTTTGGCATTATCAAGTATGATTTGGTATTGATGCCCATAATTTCCAATGCGTCTATCTGTTCGCTTACCCGCATATTACCCAACTCGCTGGCGATCTTACTGCCAACAACACCTGCTAAAACAATACAAACCACGGTGGGAGCGAATTCCAATATAACGGTGTCGCGTACGATCTGCGCAATGGTTGACCTTGAGATGAGGGGGCTTACTAACTGGTAAGCGGTTTGTACGGCACTAACCGCACCCATAAAAACAGAGATGATCACCACAATTCCCAATGAACCTATTCCAATCTCCACACATTGATGCATGAATTCTTTCCAGTACATCCGCATGTTCTCGGGCCGGGTCATCATGCCCCTAAGCATTAAAAGGTAACGGCCAAAGTGGGTGAAGAAACTCATGTAAATTTTCTATTTTTAGTTTTCGGTTTTTGGGCGGTTAGTGTATAAAAAATCAAGGTATTTTACTGTTCGACCTGTAATATTTTTCAAAGTTAATGAACAGGAAATGCTAAACCTAAAACCAATTATATTTCGTGTGCCGATCTTTTATTCCGTTTCCACCACTTACTCTTCTTGATCTCCTCCTGCGTATTGGTTTTACATTTCATCTGTGCATCTACCACGGCTATCAATACCATGTTAAAAATAGAACGGATAGAACTTCCCAATTGTAAAACGTGCACTGGTTTTTTAAGTCCTAATAAAATGGGGCCGATGGAATCCGACCCTCCAACCTCCTGTAATAAATTATAGGCAATATTACCGGAAGCGAGGTTAGGGAAGATGAGTGTATTCACTTCGCCATCCAATAACTCCGTAAAAGGATAATTCTCTTTTAATATCTCTTTATTGAAAGCCAGGATGCCCTGTACTTCGCCATCACAGATCAGCGTAGGGTCTTTTTCTTTTACCATTTCCCTAGCCTTGCGAACCAGTGCTGCTTCAGGTGAGTCGCTGCTTCCAAAGTTAGAGTAGGAGAGCATGGCGATACGTGGTTTGATATTGAACTGGCGCACTTCTTTTGCAACCAGCATGGTTATTTCGGCCAGTTCTTCGGCAGTTGGATTAAAATTCACCGTGGTATCTGCTAAAAAAAGAGGGCCGCGTTTGGTGAACATGATATACATGCCGGCGATCTTTTTCACGCCTTCTTCTGTACCAATGATCTGTATGGCCGGGCGAATGGTATCCGGGTAATTCCTGCTCAGGCCACTGATCATACAATCGGCTTCGCCATTCTCCACCAGCATACAACCAAAATGGTTACGGTCTTTCATGGCCTTATATGCTTCATACTTATTTACGCCCCTGCGTTGCCGTTTGGCAAAAAACAAGTCACCATATTGTTTCCTTAATTCATCATGCTTCTCATCTTTTGGATTGATGATGGGCATGTCATCAAGATCGATACCATTGGCTGCCGCCAACTTCAGTATCCTTCCTTCATCACCCAATAAGATCGGGTAAGCAACATTTTCTTCCCTTGCCAGCTGCGCTACCTTTAATATTTTTAAATTCTCCGCATCTGCAAATACCACCCGCTTAGGATCTTTGCGCGCTTTGTTTCCAATAACGCGACTTAGCTGGTTATCCAGTCCCAGGCGTTTATTCAATTCCAGTGCATAGGCATCCCAGTCGGTAATGGGATATTTGGCAACGCCGCTTTCCATGGCAGCTTTTGCAACAGCCGGAGCAACGGTGGAGAGTAGACGAGGATCCAATGGCTTTGGAATTATGTAAGTAGGGCCAAAGGAAATATTCTTTTCATTGTATGCAAGATTTACAATATCCGGTACCGGTGTTTTGGTGAGTTCGGCCAACGCCTTTACTGCAGCAAGTTTCATGGCTTCATTGATCTGGGTGGATCTTACATCCAATGCTCCCCTGAAAATATAGGGGAAGCCCAGTACATTATTTACCTGGTTGGGATAATCACTTCTGCCGGTTGCCATGATCAGGTCTTTGCGTACAGAAACGGCTACGTCGTATGCGATTTCAGGATCTGGATTGGCCATTGCAAAAACGATCGGGTTCTTTGCCATACTTTTCACCATCTCTGCCGTAACAACATTGCCGATACTAAGGCCAATGAATACATCGGCATCCTTTAGTGCCTTTGTAAGATCGTAATCTTTATATTTTGCGTCAACACAAAATTTTAGTTTTAACTCTTCCACGTCTTCCCTTCCGGTGTATAAAATTCCCTTGCGGTCAAATACCATGAAGTTGCTGTGCTTTGCACCAAGTGATTCATACAATTTCATGCAGGCCATTGCAGCAGCGCCGGCACCATTGACAACGATCTTTACTTTTTCGATCTTCTTTTTTTGCAATTCCAGGGCATTCAGCAATGCAGCAGCGCTGATGATGGCGGTACCATGCTGGTCATCATGCATGATAGGGATCTTGCAACGCTTTTTTAATTCCTGTTCAATGTAAAAACATTCTGGTGCTTTGATATCTTCCAGGTTAATGCCGCCAAATGTTGGCTCCAGCGCTTTCACGATCTGCACAAATTTTTCGGGATCTGTTTCATTTATTTCAATATCGAACACGTCAATGTCTGCAAATATTTTAAACAATACCCCCTTACCTTCCATAACAGGTTTGCCGGCTTCGGGGCCAATATTTCCAAGCCCCAATACTGCCGTTCCATTACTGATAACGCCAACCAAATTTCCTTTTGCAGTGTATTTATAAACGTCTTCAGGATTGGCAGCGATCTCCAAACAAGGAACCGCAACACCCGGTGAATAGGCGAGTGAAAGGTCGCGTTGGGTTTTTGCTTCCTTGGTTGGTACTACTTCAATTTTACCCGGCCTTCCCTTGGAGTGGTATTCTAATGCTTGTTGTTTGCGTAAGTCAGTTGTTGCCATAATAAAAAATTAATCGTTGAATGTCAATAGCGGCCATATTTTTTTGAACTCAATACTGGTACTGCTATTGAACATCGTCCCCGTATTGGCGGGGCTCTTGTAAATTATCAACTTAATTGAACTTTCCTGCCCGGGGCAGGGATATGCAATTTACAAAAAACGGGGTAGAGTAGGTTTATATTATCGGGGGTTAGTTTTTGCCTTAAACGACCAGGTGATATCAAATTGAGCTACCATTTCGCCGGCGGCATTTCTTCCGGTAGATCTTGCTGTAATGATCTTTCCTTCCCCGCTTACAATAGCAGCTTCAATGGTTTGTTTGATGAGCATCCCATCCTCACAGGTAAACGTGGTACGGGCAATCGCTTTTTTATTAAAATCACCATTTACTTTTGTTGCCAGCATACTTACCGCAGGATCGCGTTTATATAAATGCGTCATGGCCAGCACACCAGTGCTCATTTCAGCAGCCATACTAAGGCATGCGAAATAGGTACTTCGAAAAGGATTTTTAGAGAACCATTTATAAGGTACCGTGACAATACATTTACTTTCGTCGGCTGTCAACACCCTCACCCCCGCAAAAAAAGCACTGGGTAATTTTGCAAATAAGAATAATCTTATTTTAAAAGGATTATTTATAAGGTGGAGGAATTTTTCAGCATTACCCATCATGATCTGCTATTTAAGATTGAATATTTAATATTGCCTTAAAGCCATAGGCTCTTCTAAATATTAAATCTTCAATAATTACCTATACAATAAAAACTAATCACCATATGATTTGGGATCCACCGCTTTTGGCGCCCACATTTCCAGGAAGGCTTGCACTTTTTGCTGGTTATAGCTTTTTTTACCATCCTCCAGGTACTCACTGTTCTGTGTATTGATGCGTTCGCCCTTACCATTCAATATAATGAACACCGGGAAGCCAAAACGCTGCGGGTAACCGTATTTTGCAAAAACCTTTTTGTTCTCATTTTCCTTACTCCAGTTTAAATGATACCAAACGAATCCTGCTTTTAAAACAGAATCGATCCTGGGATCGGCCTTGCAAAAACGGGCAAACTCTATACACCAGCTACACCAGTTACCACCGCCCTGCAGCAGCACGAACTTATTTTCGTTCCTTGCTTTTTTAACAGCAGCTGCAATATCCTGCTCAGCATTAGCTTCCGGGTTGTATAATTTTGTTTCCTGTGCTTTGCCTGTATAGCACATCAAGACAAGTGCAATTACAAAAATTCCTTTCATTGTTATTTGATTTATTTTATTTATCAACCTCCACGATGCAATAAACTGCATTCTGTTGGCTGTTACCAGCCTTAAAATTAACGGTTCCACCATTACCGCTACTAAAATTAACATTACCATTATTGCTGTTGTGTAATGCTTCGGCGAGTTTTGCCCCATAATCGGCAGCGCTGCTTTTTGAAATGGCTGTATTTGTTGCATACCAGTCTAGCGGATCTTTACTGACCACAATGGCAAAAACATCCTTATGGCCGATGCTATCGGGCACCAAACTCTTTCCTCTTGGGAACAAACGATAACCTGTAATTCCGCAATAAGGTGAAAAACTTGTCTTGGTCGGTTCTGTCTTATCGGGATAAGGAAACAGCGTATAACTGCTACCGTCAGTTTCCTGCCCGAAAATATAAATATTACATTCGGTGGAATTCTTTATTTCCATCTTGAATTTTGTACCTGCGCTGATATTACTCACCGTTTCAAAAATATTGCCCGACTTGATTTTGAGGGGAATGTATTGTTTGTTTTCATTTTTTACCAGCCCAATGGCACATTCAAAACCAACATTCAATGCAGCGCCACGTTTTGGCAGCGGGTCTATGCCATAGGCTTCCCTGACAAATGTCTTAAAGTCGGCATAGCGCACCCATGCCACACCGTTATTGCCCCAATTGGGGCCCCAGCTATTCATGAGTTGAAATGCCTGCTTGCGGTCGTCGTAACCTATCACACACATTGCATGGCCTCCAAATCCCATCTGGCTGCGATCTTCGTCGGTTGGCGCCCATATTTCCTTGCCCATCATTTCCTGCATGAAACTGCCGCCCACCATCATGCCAATCACCACCGGCGCATCTTTCGCAAGGTGTTCTTTTACTGCACGGGTATTAATGCCGTTCACATCATCGCTCTCTGTTAACCGGGTAAAACCGTGCATCTTATTTTGTGCCGCTTCATTCCATTGGGTTGAACTGGGTTGCTTGCTGCAATCCTGGTCATTATAAGCGAAATCATTAAAAGGTACTACGCCTTTATCCGTCATGAACTCCATTGCTTTTTGTATATAAGACCCTTCGCAGCCTTCAAGGCCGATTTGGTTATATACGAAGGAAGGGCTGAAGGCAGTATTGTTACCGCTTTGTCCTGTTGCTGCAGCTTCAATGATCGATCGGGCTGCATACACACTGCTCCATGCAACACAAGATCCCTGGTGGCCCTGGTCTTGCCTGTCGGGTGCAAAACGCAGTAATGAAACACTTTCAGGTAAAGGGTTTTTTGTATCGTCGGCTTCAAGGCCTTCGTACACATTTGCTTTTTTGAATTCTTCCGCGCTAAAATTATAACCGCTCGTGGAAAAGAGTTTTTGAATGGTAGCTGTCCCTCCTCCGCCTTTATTGTTGAAGTAAAAATAAGCGGCGCCACCGCCAAGCACTAATAATAACAATAATATCTTTTTTCCACCACCTCCGCCACCGCTGAATAAACCCATTATCAAGGGCAAAAAACTTAATAACCCACCACTGCCACCGGTATTATTGCCAGCAGTGCCAGTTCCACCCGAAGTATTATTATCATTAAAGTCCTGTTGATCCTGCGGATCATCTTCCATTCGTATTGGCATAGAAATTAATTTGAAATAAAAATAAGCAAAATATGGCCGCTGATTATAAAGATTTTCGCAGATTTCGCTGATGCCTCTTTTCGGTTTGTGAGATTCTGTAAGATTAGAGTACTTTTTAAATTATAAAAACCAGCGTAATCATCCTGATCCGATTAACCTGCCTGCCGCAGGCAGGTCAATGATCATCTTTTTCCAATATTTCAAACTGCCTCGATACACTTATG
>JANYIM010000099.1 GCA_025362055.1 Bacteroidota bacterium | reverse complement strand
ACATACCAGATAAAAGAGATATTACCAGGTATAAATTAATTGTTTTTTTCATAAAAATTATTTTAATGGTTATCAATCTTTTACAGTTAAAGCGATACAGACCAAAAACAACATGTTGCATGGTATGCTTGTAAAAATCATGCCAACTTTATTTTTTACATATACCCATAAACTGAAGTATTAAAAAAATAAATGCCTGCAATATATTTTTTACATCGTCAATTGGTATAATGTTTGAAGTCTCATTGATACATTTAAGCAAAAAAATTAATCGATGGGAAAAACGATCATTATATCCAACAGGCTTTTTCCGCCGCTGTGAGTGTTCTCCTTAACTCCTTCAAATTTACAACATCTTCCAATCTAAACGCCGCCGTCTGGTCTCCAACCACAGCTGTTCGGAGACCAGACGGCGGCGCTCACGGCTCGTGGCAGCAGGGCTTGCGGGTGATTGCACGAACACCCACGATGGCAATAAAAAAGAGGCTACATTTCTGTAGCCTCTTTTTTATTACCGGACAGTGCCGGCAAATTAGTTTGCTTTAACTGAGCGGGTAAAATCGATTTTGCACCTCATGGATAACCCAAATCAAAACTTACCCAACTCATTAAATCCTTTGCCACCAACATATTTATTAAGAATTCCGATATTCCCTCCATCACTCAACGCACTTAAATGCCTTCCATGATGCAGGTCTGTACCAACAAGGCTTGCCAGCCCTTTGTCCAAAATATACTTTGCTGCTTTAGCCACCGGCTTACCATAATACCCTGTCAATGATAGAAGATTTACCTGCAAATGGAATCCCAGCTCTTTTAACCGATGATATTCATTCAGGTTCCTGTGAAAATAATAATACCGTTCCGGGTGAGCCAAAACAGGTTTATAGCCCCCGGTTATAATATTAAAAGCCATTTCATCAAGATCGTAAGGAGGAGCGGTATACGGTATTTCTGTGAGCACTAAATTATCATGGAGGGTTAGCAAAGGAAGCCCTTGCTGCAATAACCGCATAAAATGATCATCCAGCATATATTCAGCAGCCGCAGATAACTCCATGTTTATTCCCGCATCTATACACGCTTGCTTTGTTATTGACAATGCAGCATTGATCGTTGCCGGGGTATTTGGGTACAAGTCACCGATGATATGTGGTGTAGCAATGCATTTTCTAATTCCAAGATCATAGAGCCCTTTAATTAATTTCAAAGAAGTTTCAATATCAGGAGATCCATCATCAATGCCTGGGAGGATATGGGAATGAATATCTGTTGTAACAGGAAAGCTTCCTGTTCCGGTGATAACCTGCTTTTTCTTTAAGAAATTAAACAACTGAGAGGGTTTTTATTTTTACCACAAAGCCATTGCAAGCGATGTTGGCTTCTTTGTGTACTTCGTGTAAGATCTTGTTTCCTTTGTGATAAAATAATTAATAAACAGGATTAAAATTCCTATGCCTCCCCATCTTCTTATACTGGTGCAGCTTTATCAGGGGTTTTAAAAGGGATACAATGAACGGGAACGGTATCCTGTTCCTTTTCATGGCAAGGTAGTCGCGGCGATTGGCCCTCAGGCGCTGGTAGATCGTTTTATTACTCATGCCGCCGGTACGCATTTTAACGATCAGTTTGGGGATATAGTAAGCGCTTATCCTGAAATAGAAAAGGTAACGCGCCATGAATTCATAATCGGCAGCGGTAAAATAATGCGTTTCATAGTAACCGAATTTTTCGAGCAATTCCCTTTTAAAATAAAAAGTGGGATGAGCCGGCATCCACCCGTGCTTATAGCGTCTACGCTTGTACGGTAGTCCTTTCCACACACGAATGATCTTTTGTGTATTCTGTTGGTCTACGTACACCAGGTCGCCATAAACAGAATCAACTTTCTGCTCGTCAAAGGCATTCACGATATCTTCTATTACTGTTGCCCCAGACAGGGTGTCATCACTATTTAAAGTACCGATGATATCCCCGGTGGCCATCCTCATCCCCTTGTTGATGGCATCATACATTCCCTGGTCTTTTTCAGACACCCATGCAGCGATATGGCCTTTATATTTTTCGATGATGGAAAGCGTTGCATCCGTAGACCCTCCGTCAATAATGATATGCTCAATATTCTTATAGTCCTGGTTAATAACTGATTGGATACAGTCTTCCAAAAACCTGGCAGAATTCAGCGTAACAGTTATAATGGTAACCTTCATATCAGTTGTAGGGTTCGTCTGCAAAGAAAATATATTTTTATTAACTGCGTCGAACTTATATTCTGATAGCAGCGGGGCCGAAAGGTTTAAATCTCCCTCAAGCTTATTAAGTGGTGGTATTTGTGTGTTATCAGTCATTTGGCCTTACCCCATCCCACTCCTGGGAAAGGGGTACATTTCGTTTAAACCTATGAAGTCCCTTTTTAAAAACTTTGCGATCTGTTGGATTCTACCAACTACCAACCTGCCTGCTTACCTTTCTATTAAAACATTCTCCATCACCAGCATATCCATCTCCGTTCGCAAATAACAAGCCAATGCTTCCGTTGGTGTGTTTACAATAGGTTCATTTTCATTAAAGGAGGTGTTCAATAGGATGGGGATACCCGTTTTTTTCCTGAATGTTTCTATCAAGTGGTAATAACGCGGCGAAATGGCTCCATCCACTGTTTGCAACCTGCCGGTACCATCCACATGTGTTACTGCCGGGATGAGCGCCTGCTTTTCCTTTTTAATGGGAAAAACTTTTTCCATAAAAGGTACTTCATCCGTTATTTCAAAGTATTCACCCACATATTCTTTTAGTATCGAAGGGGCAAAGGGCCGAAAACTTTCCCTTCTTTTTATCTTAAGGTTAAGTATCTCTTTTGCGTCTGCACGCCTGGGATCTGCAATAATGGAACGTCCACCCAATGCACGAGGGCCAAATTCAGCCCTACCGGTGAACCAACCCACTACTCCCCCATTGATCATACAGTCTGTCACGCGGTCGTACAATTCATCGTCTGCCAGTTCCGAAAAGTTAATATTTTTTTCTGAAATCAACTGTATTATTTCTTCATTCGTGAACCTACTCCCGGTATACGCCGACATTATCGCTGGTTGCCGTTCATACTTCATAGATACGTGTTGCGTAAATAATGCTGCCCCCATGGAAATACCAGCATCATGCCCGGCCGATGGGATATAGATATTCTTAAAAGAAGTGTTGCTTAATATTTTTCCATTGGCCACGCTGTTCTGTGCCACCCCGCCTGCGATACAAAGGTTTTCAATCCCCGTTCGTTTATATAAGTGTTCCAGGATATGAAAAATAATATTTTCCGTAAATCTTTGAACCGATGCGGCCATGTCTTTATGGTATTGCGTTAAGGGCTCCTCTTTTTTCCTTGTTTCACCAAATAAGTTCACCATTTTCTTACTGTAAAGCGGCGCCACGATCGGTGCATTGTCGTTGCCATAAGAAATAATGCCCTGTGTACCCGTGCGGAAATAACTTAAATTTAATTTAAACAACCCGTCAGAAGTCAGTTTCACTACATCACTTAATTTATCCAGGTATTTTGGTTCGCCGTAAGGCGCCATCCCCATCACTTTATATTCGTCGCCATAATGCGGGAACCCCAATAATTGTGTGAATGCGGTATAAAAAATTCCGACAGAATGCGGAAAGTCAACGGAATCAATTATTTCAATATTATTACCATTGCCGATGCCGATCATCGTTGTACTAAAATCACCCGATCCATCAATGGAAAGGCAGGCCGCCTTATCAAAGGGTGATGCAAAAAAAGCAGATGCGATATGACTGCGGTGATGTTCTACCTGTTTTATCTTATCAATGAATTCCGTTGCAGGTAATCCGGATATTTTTGCCAGTTCATTTTCGATGGATGATACTTTTCGGCTGTTCTGTAATCTTTCCTTAACAGCAGCAAAGCTTCCACCCGGATGCGCTGCCAGGTACAGTAGTTTTTTTAAGAATTTTGCCTTAGGGTCTCTGCCAATGGAATAATGATCTACGTCCTCATACCCGATCCCGGCTTCTTTTAAACAGAATTCAATAGCCAGTTGCGGAAAGCCGGCCCAGTGTTTCACTCTTCTAAAACGTTCTTCTTCAATTGCAGCGATCATTTTACCGTTTACGAAAATGGCAGCGGATGAATCGGCGTGGTATGCGTTGATGCCAAGGATTATCATGTGAGGTTTAGAAGGTTTAGGGGGTTAGGAAGCGGTTCAATATTTTGAGACGCTGGTAATAATAATGCAATAACCCTATCCTCAATATGAAGGGTAAAAGTATATTAATTAATACGTTTGGCTTTCTAAGCATCTTTCTGAGCTGTTCTTTGATTTTGCTTTTTTAAATTCTTATCGTATACGTAGATCATTAAAAAGATCAGGACATAAGCGAAGATATTGAACCAGGTATGATGATCCCATCCAAAAGGTATTGCCCAATTATTGTTATTGGCCAGCATTACCAAACTCAATCGCAATACATTAATGAACCATAAGGCTAATGTGCCGCCGATCATCCAGGCCAATTTTCTTTTCCAGGATCCCCTGTTCGCAAAAACAAATGCTATCCAGAAACTGGTAACCCCATAACCAAGACATGAATATACTACGTTAACCCCGCCTATGCCATCTACTATCCTTATCTGCGTTTCCATGAGCATATGCGTATGATACCCAAATAAGGATACAAAGACCTTTGTGCCCCACATCAATGAAGCACGGAAGGGAGTGATAAAATTGAGGTAGTGCGCAACAAAGGGGCTATAATTACCCACTGGTGCAGACAAACCAATGACAGCAAGTGTTCCGTAATAACAGCAACAAAATGCGCCTATGAATTTAAGGAGGTAAATTAAAAGCTGGCGATTTAGGAAAGAAGGAAGTTTGATGATTGAAAAGATTTAGAAGGTTTAGAAAACTTAGTAGGTTTAGGGGTTGGATGCAAGTTCTATAATTAAAAGAGGATTTTTCTTTCTCCTATTTTCCCCTTTACCGGCTTAGCAAAACATTTCATTATACTGCTTTCGTATTTTATCCAGGTCAACTTTATTCAAGGCATATTCCCTTGCAGCAATACTCCAGTCATTTAATTGATCCTGGTCCATCGCTACAAAATATCCTATTGCTTTTTGCAATCCAGTACTATCATCCATAGGAACATTTATCCCTGCACTGGCAGTTTGCAAAGCTACCCATGGTGTATTCATACTTGTTATAACCGGCCTGCCCGCAGCCAATGCTTCATAAATAGCGTGTCCATAATTTTCGCTTTTACTGGGTAATATAAAAACATGGTTTTTAGCAACTACATTCACAATTTCAGCTGGTGGAATATGTCCATGATAATTCACTTTTATATTTGCAGGCATTTTTTTAATCAATTCAAGGCATTCCTTCCAATAACCGGTTTCCTTTATAGGCCCATAAATATTATACTCAACATTCCCAATTCCCGGCTCCCCGCTCTCTGGTATACTCTTTGCACCCGCCAACGCCTCCAACACCAATAAAATATTTTTCATCGGACTTATTAATGCAACTGAAATTAATTTTAAATATCCTTCCTTTTTTTCTACCACCTGTTGCAAAGGAAGAATGTGTGGAAAATTGGCTGCTACCATCACCCTTGCTTTCATTCCAAAAACCTGCTCTATATATTTTTTCTCTTCTTCATTCGTAGCATGAAAAATATTTTTTTTATACACCCCCAATGCCTTCCACAATAAAAGATATAGTTGCTTTTTGAATTTCTTTTGCGACAATGCTCCCGGGTGCAGCATCCCCCTTACAGAAATGATCTTTTTTACTAAACCGCAAAACAGCAGCGGTTTTAAACTAAACTGCCAGGAGTAGATACCGGTGATGAAAAGATAGCCTGGCCGTTCTTTTTTTATTTCATTTTTAAGAACCGGTAATAAATTGTTTGTAGAGCTATACCATACTTTTGTACTATCGGAATAATTTACCCATTTATCAAACTCTACGTTTAGCGTGCTTCCATCCAAATCTTTATTACTACAGAAAATCCAGAATTCAAATGTACCATCTTGTGGCTCCCGGCTGTTAACTGCCAGCTGCTCCACCATATTTGCAATAGATTGAACAGGGCCGCCTGCTTTATAGGCAGGATGAAACCATGGAATAGAAATAAATACCTTCACTTATTCCTCTTTTACATTTTAAATATTTGCATTTTACCTTCTACCTGAAAAATGATCTTTGAAATTTTATCCTTCAGGTTAAAATTACCGTTGCTTTGTCAGGCTACCGATCAGCTTAAATAAAACTACCAGGAAAAAGCTTACCAGTATGAGGTTGCCGAAGGTCAATGAAAAATTTGACTCCCAGATTACCAGCGGAAATATGATGGCCATCCCTATTATCTTACTTGAATAGCTTACTTTATTTGAATTAAAAAGGCGGGACAGGAATGCATAAAAAAGGCCAAGAAAAAGACAGCCTAAGTAGATACCTGTGTATCCAAAATTGAAATAAAACTCAGGGATGATCGGTGCATTAATTGAAGTACGGTTATTATATGCCGTTATTACACCATACTTAACCCCAAATTCTTTACCCATGTTCTCCGTTGGCTTGTCTTCCCATAATATCCTTGGAATGAATTTTGTAACCAGCGGGGCATAGGATTCGCCTTCCCAAAATGGCACTGTTGCCGGGGTCTTTTCCAAAACCATTGACATGGCGCTTAACTGGTAAGAGAATCTCCATAAAAACTGTTCCTTCCCGGGATATTTATCAACATATTCAACTGCATTCGCTTTCTTATTTTCATCGTACAATTCTCCTATAAGCTCTATCCTGTCAAATATGTTATAATTCTTTGAGCCATACCAGACCGTTGAACGGAAATCAAATTTAACCGCACTGAAAATACTGTAAAACCAAACGAAAAGAATTATTCCCGGAAGTATAAATATCTTCCTGCTCTTTGAGATCACCACACAAAGTGAAATAAAAAAAAGCAATAAAGCCATTGGCGAGATCAAACCGTCAACAGCCCTGGTGAGTAAGTCGAGTAACAAGAAAGGTAGAAAAATTATTTTTTCCAGGATGGTCAGTAATTTATCTTTCCAAAAATTTATACAAAACCCCACGTAAATGTAAAATCCAACATTCCCTAAATGATAAATACTGGAATCATCCACAAATTTGCTAAGGATATATATACCAAGTAGGATATAGGCGAAATATTTTAATTGTATAAGTGGTGTGCCTGTGGGAATGAACTCGATCGGCCTGGTACGTAAAATCTCTTTAAAAAAATAGTAGGAAAGGTAAAATATCAAATAGGCCCAAAATATTATCTCTACCGCATAGACCTTCAGTACACTTAATTGAAAATCGTTGGTTTTAATAAAAAATGCCGGAAGCCCAAAGTGAATG
>JANYIM010000093.1 GCA_025362055.1 Bacteroidota bacterium | reverse complement strand
TGCGCCCTCTTACAAGCCTTAATAAGCCTGATATCTCCCAGGCGTTTTGCAAAAGATAAAATACCCATACAGGATTTATACCCTTGTTCGGGGTGTTGTTTCTTTGCCAGTACCTGGCCGATATAATATTCAACAGCAGGATCGATCTCCTTTGCTTTGGCCATAAAAAAAGCCGGATTCCACTCCGTTACATACCGGTGCTGTGCAGGCATGTGTTCAGCAACAGTGGTATAATTATGCGGACTACGCAATCTCTTGTGTGTAACTATGAGTTCATATTGCAGGTACAGATTTACATCTGACCGGGAGTATTGCATCTTTAGCTTCTTACCAATAAGTTCATAAGGAACACTATAATAGTGTTGATCTTCGCTTAAGTAAACATGACCATTCTTCATCACTGTTACTTGTTTCAGTTTTCGCATTTCATACCCTGTTGCAGGCAGTGGATGAAGAGCCGATAATTCCATTAGCCATTGGTCGGTCCTTGAGCATTGTTTGCCTGTAAGATGTGCATCATTAAGTGCAACCAGGTGTTGACCTATTTGCATATTAAGTTCCTTTAAAGACACAAACTCTTTCTCAGGGAGCTTAGCATATATCTTTTGATAGGATAGCTTTACCATATTTTCTACATGAGCTTTATCTTGTGGTTTGCGGGAACGGGCTGGAAGAATGGCAATACCATAATGATCGGTAAAGGCTTTGAAGTTTTCATTCACTATAGGCTCATAACTGCTTGCCTTATGCACTGCAGACTTTAAATTATCGGGAACAAGGGCCAGAGGAACGCCATTAAAATACCGTAATGCATTTTCGCAGGCAGCAATGAACTCCTCAATCGTTTGACTATGCATGGCCTCCACATAAGCATATTGGCTCCAGCCAAGTATAGCAACAAAAACCTGGGCGTTCCTGATCTCTCCCGTATTAGTATCAACATAAGGCAATGTGGCACCGGCATAATCAACATACATCTTATCACCAACCTTGTGTTCAATATGCATCGTAGGGTTCACCTTTTTACGCCATTGATTATAATGTTTATAAAAGGATGTCTCGCCGTAAGATTGTGGATACAGCATCTTATACTCTAGGAACTGCCTGGCTACCGTCATTCCACGCCTTCTCAGCTGCATGCTCATGACCGGAAAAAAATCATACAACTGTTTTAGTTGGTCATTTATGAGCGTTTCTCTGGGTGGGTGAAAAAGTTTATTCAACTCAAAATCAGAAAGCCTGAAGAGTTCTTCTTTGGGAGTTTTAAGTAAACGAAAGTGATCTATGTACAGTTTTACCGTGTGCTTGGACATACCAAGGCGTTCACCGATCTTTTTCTTGCCCATCTGCTGGGTATAGAGTTTGATAATTTGACGTACTTTACTCATACTGGTTGGTTTATTCGCCATGATTTTTTAAGTTTACTGATGCACAGAAAGTACATCATCATAAACTGGAAAAATCAACATGTTAAACAGTATGATTAAACGCTGGAATGGTGGGGGCTGTTTCAGCCGATCTACTGGGGGCAGTTTGCCCCGGTCAAGTGGGGGCTGTTTGGAGCGGTCAAGTGGGGGCTATTTAAGCGGAATTTCCAGTTTTAAGCAGAATTTTTAGAAATGGCGCAAATGCCCACCATTCTATTCTTTTGTGTTGCGGTTGATAAATCTTTAATCCAGTTTTCAGAATTTCTTTTAATTCAGCTTTCCTTTCAGGAAACCAAAATTTAAGATCAAAGTGAGTATAGCCTTTCTTCTGGTATTTTTGGGCTTCTTTACCAGACTTATCTTTTACTAAGGTATAATTGGCTTCTTCTTGTTCCGACCACCCTTGCCAGTATTTTTCAAATTCATCTTCTGTAAACATTGGCAGTTTTTAATGGGACATCGTCCAGAAAAGCAATACCAGTCATAACTTAACTGGACGATGTGCACTAATTTAAAATGCATTTGGCTGAAAGTCTGCCTCCAACTATCTGGGATTCGCACCCTAAAAGCCTTTATCCACCCATAGCCAATCAAGAGCCAATTCTCATTGGATTGTGGCACTTCAGTGCAAACGCCGGTGAAATTGACCAC
>JANYIM010000077.1 GCA_025362055.1 Bacteroidota bacterium | reverse complement strand
CAGCCAATGGCTGTATGAATGAAATATTCCTTTGTTTTATTTCATTCATACAGCCATTGGCTGCTCTTGCAGGGCATATTTTATCCTGGCTTATCTGGCTAATGAATTCTTATATTGAAAGGATCGATTCGCTCCCTTTTTCAGTTTGGGGCGGGCTGCAAATAACGATTGTACAGGCAGCCTTATTACTGATGATGGTTGCGGGTTTAAGCTATTGGCTTTTCGAAAAACAAAAAGCAGGAGTATGGCTTAGTATCCTTTCATTATTATTCTTTACCGGCTTTGGATCGGTTTCATGCTATCAATCAGGCCAACAACAAAAGCTCATTGTTTATAACATACCAAAATGCCAGGCCATTGATCTGGTAAATGGGAATGACTATCAGTTTATCGGCGACAGTATTTTATTGAAAGATACGGGACTGCAAAATTTTCATCTGAAGCCGGCAAGAATTGCGCTACAGCTAAACAAGAGAACAGATACAATGAAATTCATCTTCAGGCAGGGGCCATTCTGCCAATTCAATAATAAAAGGATATTATTTGTTGACCGATCGGTGACCTTTTTACCCGGCACTCAAAAAATTGATGTTGATATGATCGTTATTTCTAACAACCCAAGAGTGTACATTCCACAACTGGCTGCTGTTTTCAATTGTAAGCAATACATTTTTGATGCTTCTAACAGTTTGTGGAAAATTGGTAAATGGCAAAAAGATTGCGAAGAGTTACATTTGCAATGGTATTCAATTCCTGAACAGGGAGCCTTCGTTTCCGATCTATAACTGCATTCTTTCCATGACAAAAAAAATTCAAACTGCACTCATCTCTGTTTTTTATAAAGACGGACTGGAGAACATTATCCGGCAATTGCATCAACTGAGAATAACCATTTATTCTACCGGTGGTACTCAAAAATTCATTGAAGACCTGAAAGTGCCATGCATTCCGGTTGAATCCTTAACAACCTATCCCTCCATCCTGGGTGGCAGGGTAAAAACATTGCACCCGTCTGTATTTGGCGGAATACTCGGAAAAAGGGAAGATGAGATCCATGTACAGGAAATGAAACAATATAATATTCCTGAAATCGACATGGTGATCGTTGATCTATATCCTTTCGAGGAAACCGTGCAAATGGTGAATAGCTCCGCCTTTGAAGGTGGAGAAACCGAAAAGGAAAAACTCATCATAGAAAAGATCGATATCGGAGGCCCTTCCATGATACGCGCCGCTGCAAAGAATCATGCATCTGTTGTGGTTGTTGCTGCTAAAAAAGATTATGCTTTATTGGAAGAAATATTAAAAGAGCAAAAAGGAGAGACCAGCCTGGAACAAAGAAGAACATTTGCCATCAAAGCATTTGATGTATGTACCGGATACGATCTTGCCATCTCCAATTATTTTAACCACACTGATTTTGCAAATCCCTTCGGTAAAACAAAAACAGTTTTGCGGTATGGAGAAAATCCACACCAGCAAGGCGTGTTCTATGGCAATACCGAAGAGATATTTGATCAATTGAATGGAAAGGAGTTATCCTACAATAATTTAGTTGATGTTGATGCAGCTTTGCAGATCATCGCAGAGTTCAACGAAATAACATTTGCAATTATTAAACATACCAATGTTTGTGGCATTTCATCCAGGGCAGCATTAAAGGATGCCTGGGATAGCGCACTTGCAGGAGATCCCGAAAGCGCATTCGGAGGCGTGCTGGTTTGTAATGCGGCTATTGACAAAGCTACAGCAGAGGCCATCAATGAGATATTCTTTGAAGTATTGATCGCGCCATCATTTGATGCAGACGCATTGGAAATACTGAAAACAAAAAAGAACCGCATTCTTCTTTTACAAAAAAGTGGTTTAACTGCAACGATGCAGGCAAGGTCTGTTATTAACGGAACATTGACGCAGCAAAATGATGCTGGCAACTATACAGAATGGAAAGAAGCTGGCAGCAGAGCAACAACTGCAACAGAAAAAGAGGACCTTATCTTTGCCAATATCATTTGCAAACATTTAAAAAGCAATGCTATTGCGCTTGTAAAAAATAAGCAATTGATTGGCAAGGGTTGCGGACAAACATCCAGGATCGATTCATTGCGCCAGGCCATTGAAAAAGCGAAGCAATTCAAATTTGACCTTGCCGGGGCGGTATTGGCGAGTGATGCATTCTTCCCTTTTGATGATTGTGTAAAGATCGCTCATGGAGCAGGCATTGCAGCTTTTATTCAACCCGGAGGTTCTATACGTGACAAAGATTCTATTGACTATTGCACCAATAATAATTTGGCTATGGTGATTACCGGGCTGCGTCATTTTAAGCACTAATGAATATCAGCAATAATTTACCTAAGGGAAAAGCAGGCGGGTACTTAGCCTTGTGCATTACCAGCATCGTATGGGGCACTACCTGGGTGGCGAGTAAGATCGGTGTTGCAGAGATCCCGGCATTGCAAATGGCCTATATCCGGCAGTTCTTTGGAGGCATTTGTTTTGTACTCTTCTTTATGCTCTATAAAAAATTGGCCTTTCCTACATGGAAGCAATTCTTATGGCTGCTGATCATGGCAATTGTGATGTTTGTCCTGGCAAATGGGTTAAGTACCTGGAGTTTGAAATTTATTCCAACAGGGTTAAGCGCATTGGTAGGCGCATTGTATCCTTTAAGCGTTGTGATCATTGAAATGGTTTTTTTTAAAAGCCGCAGCATGACCATCCTGACATTCATCGGTTTACTGCTCGGAATTAGCGGTATCGGCATTGTTTTTTATGAGAATGCATTTCAACATCACCCCGAAGGTTTCTTTTTTGGAGTGATCCTTTCCCTGATCGCTATGCTGTCTTGGAGTGTAGGTACCATCATCATCGCACGAAACAAAATAAAACTGAATCCTTATTATGCAACGGGCTGGCAAATGCTTATCAGCTCTTTCATCTTATTTATCATTGCGGAATCTACGCAGCCAACCATTCCTTTTAGAAGCATTTCATTGACCGTTTGGGAAGTGATCACCTACCTGGTACTGGCCGGTTCTTTACTGGCTTTCATTGCTTTTATTTATTCCATGAAAAAATTACCGGCAGCGGTATCTTCCCTCTACGCATACATCAATCCATTGGTAGCAATGGTTACAGCAGCAATTGTGTTAAATGAAAAACTGACCATGAATATTTTATGGGGAGCTATAGTTACACTGGCTGGTGTGTTTTTGGTGAACTACAGTATCAAGCGCAGCCGCGATAAGATCATTGCTGAACCTGAGCAATAAAACGCCGGTACATTTCCTTCCATCCTTCAAACATTTTATCTGAGCCTAAAAAATTATTATGCCAGATGGTAATTAAAATGCCACCCACTTCTTTGCATTGCTTATAATAATGCACCATCTCATCATAGGTTTCGGAAGCAGCTGATCTTTGTTCATAAAAGGAATTGGCATCCATGAAACAAAAAGGATGGACTCTTAAGCTGGTTTGTTCTTCTTTTTCAAGATCGTACCAGTAAAAGGGCGATGCAACCGATGCTCTAAAACCATTGATACTGCCATATCCCATGGAATGGTCATCAGTGATGCCTGCATCGATAAGGCGCTGGTATCCTTGCGGAAGATTGAAACGGATATAGTGTTGACGCGAGTTGGTAACAGGGTTGGGGCCCCTTTCACACATTGCCTCTAATTGCTCTTTCTCTATTTTTAATAAGGAGTTATCATCCCCACTTTTCCAGGATGGATGTAAGCCAATGGAATATTTTTTCGCATGCTTTTTCACCAGTTTCCACATGGCATCCTTTTGTGGAAGGATATTTTTATCGTACACGCTATTCCTTTCTGCAACTAAAAAAAAATAAAGCGGCTGTAAATTATACTGCTTATGCAGTTCATCCAGCCAATCATAAGAATCAAAAGGGTCTTTTTTTGAACCAAATAAAACGCTTATCCGTTCCAGGGATGGCGATTTGAAAAAACCTCCTATGGTTCTCAAAAGCCCTTTGTGCTTATAGGAATAAGCGATATCGATATCATAAGAAGGAACAGTTTTAAATATTAAATTTTGAACCTTGAATTCAGGAAAGACTTGTTTCAATGCACTTGTAAATTCCTTCACCCAAATATTTACGAGGGGAAAATTCAAAAACCCTTCTTTAAACGCCAATGAATTTTCGTGTGCATATCGGCCATACATGTCTTTTTCATGGGGCAGGTATTCTTCATAGCGGGCCAGTAAATAAAAAGAAGCGGCAAAAATATCAAAAGGAAAATCTGAACTACCTGTTTTAAAAAAGGCCTTTGTATTATTCCAGGAAAAACATACTATGCGTTGGGGAAGAATGATCTCCTCGAACAGCAGGTTGCAATTTTGAATTTTAAACTTTGAATTTTGAATGATGGTATCACTGTAATTGATCTTTACCCCATCGTAGCTCCTGAATTCATCTGAGTCGATGGTAATAATAAAATCAACTCCCATCAGGTCTTTGAAGATAAAACTGCAGATATATTGTAACCGGGGAGAAGTAATATGTGAATAGATCAATACCATTTCATCACAAAATAAATAAGTCCTGCCATAGCAGCATCAAATCATTAATTTTTATATCGCTCCTTCCACATCTGGTTAAAGGTCTTCTTACTGAAATCCAGGTCTGTCCGCTGTTCTTTCCATCCCTTGAATAAAGTATTTACCACTTTATTTTTTAATTTACCGGTACCCATATTCATTAAGCCCCGTTTCATGCTCGCCAGTTTCCATATCTTCCATGCCATCTTTTCGCTGAATGAAGTGTGGCCTTCTTCTACCGATTCATGGCGGTTTTCCAATAACAATTCATGCAAATTTATTTTTACTGCACACACTTCGGTACAATTTCCACAAAGAGAAGAGGCATAGCTTAGATGTTTATAATCGTTCATGCCCTGTAAGTGCGGGGTGATGACACTTCCAATGGGGCCGCTGTAGGTAGCACCATAGGTATGTCCGCCAATATTTTTATAAACAGGACAAGCGTTCAAACACGCACCGCAACGAATGCAGTATAAACTTTCTCTTTGTTTTGGATTTTGCAAAATATTTGTTCTTCCGTTATCCAGTAACACCACATACATTTCTTCGGGGCCATCTGCTTCACCTTCCTGTCTTGGGCCGGTAACAATGGTATTATATACCGTGATCTTTTGTCCTGTGCCATAAGTAGCAAGTAAGGGCCAGAATAAGCCCAGGTCTGTAAGGGATGGGATTATCTTTTCAATCCCTACAACAACAATATGTGTTTTAGGAAAAGCGCAACTCAATCTTGCATTGCCTTCATTTTCGGTAACGGCAATGGCGCCAATATCGCTGATGATAAAGTTAGCGCCGGTAACACCTACTTCTGCCTGTACATATTTTTCACGTAGAATTTCTCTTGCTACCTGGGTCAGTTCTTCGGGGGTAAGATTGATGGGTGTCCCTAACTTTTGATTGAATAGTTTCGCCACATCCTCCTTGCTCTTATGCATGGCAGGTGTTACAATATGATAAGGCGCTTCGCCATCCAGTTGCTGAATGTATTCACCCAGGTCGGTTTCAACACTTTCAATGCCATTCTTTTCCAAAGCAGGGTTCAGGTGAATTTCTTCCGTGACCATGCTCTTGCTTTTTACCAGTGTTTTGCAATTCTTTTCTTTACAGATATTCAATATTTCGTCTAAGGCTTGCTGTGAGTTCTCGGCCCAGATCACTTTGCCGCCGCGTTTGCCGAAATTGAGTTCAAATTCTTCCAACTGCTGGTCGAGGGTCTCAATGGCACGCCACTTGATGTTCTTGGCTCTTTCCCTTGCCAGGTGCATATCTGCAAACTGCTCTTTCCCTTTTGGAACAACCGCATTGTATTTACTAATATTGAAATTGATCTTGCGACGATGCTCAAGATCGGCCGCCTTGATAGTGCTTTTGGCCATGAAGGATTTAGAAGTATCTGTCATTTGTACTTGTGCTTATTGTCTTTAACAACTAAAGTTAATCTAGTTTACGCAACACACCATCCTGTGATCAACGGTATGCTGCACATCTTCCTTCACTAATAAAAATTGCTTATGATGTATATGATCAGCTTTGGTAATCCAATTGCCACACCCACCCCATATAAAAGGTCTAACCAAAAAAAACTGCCTATTGACCCTACATATATAAGGCCGATCAGCGGATAGCCAAGAACCTTTACCCAAAAGCGGGTGGTGTTTTTCTTTAGTGTTTGCCAGATCGCATCTGCATCACCCCTGCTTGGAAAAGCATGCATAGCAATACTTACACCCAGGTAGATCAGTAAATAATCAAGGGGAGTGCCCGTATGAAATTTAAAAATGGGTAATGCTGCCGGTAAAGCAATGATCGCACCAATGATCGTATTCACGAAAAAAGGGCCAATGCTGATCATAACACTGTGCCATTCATTGAGTGGCGTTTCGTGTAATACATATCCGGCGGGATTTCCCGTTTGAAAATAAACCACTTTGAATACAGGGATCTTATAGATCCTGCAAAATAACTGGTGGGCCAGTTCGTGCACAATGATCCCCGGGAAAGTAACCAGGGTAATGACAAAACCAGGTATAAAAAACATACAATAAAATTTAGTTCCTGAATGGTTCTTTTCCGCTCATCACATCTTTTGCATACTGGAATGTTACAATGGAAGCGGTATCTTTTAATAATGATAACTTGTTCATTAAAGCTTCTTTTTCTTTGGGCTTATTGGTGAAATGATACACCAATAACAAGCTCGCCATGCTATAAGCGTCCGTTTCATTAAGCAGCAGGGCGCTCTTTGCTGTGCTTAATGCTTCCTCATCTTTTTTCTGTTTTAAAAATGTTCTTGATTTTGAAGCAAGCGCATACACCGATTCATTATTAATGCTTAATATCTTGTTGCAATAATTAATGGATTCATCCAGCTGGTTCTCCATTCTTTTTGTACTCGCCATCGCTTCCAATGCAGGAATATAATCGGGAGTTATTGCGAGTGCTTTTTGCAAGAGGCTGTCACTTGCAGCATATTTACCCTGTTCATTCAATCTTGAAGCATAGCCCGTCATTACATAAATATCAACCTGGTTACTGTCAATGAACTGCATGACCACCTTATCCGGAATTTTTGAGAAGTCGTCGTTGTATTTATGCAACAGCGAATTCAATGAATCATCACCGAAATACTCATCCGATTTCTGTAATACACTATTAACTTCCCCAAACAGGTTCTCGTCTTCAATTTGTTTACCTTTTAAATTTTCAAACGCTTTGTGCATGGTTTCAAAATCCTGGTTATAGAAAGCTGCCATTAAAAGATAACCTTCCGCTTCTTCATTATCGGGAACCTGCTTTACCACACGGGCCAGTTCCATTTGTGCAGTTAAATATTTTTTTTGGGAGAAAGCGGTACTGCCTTTTTCAAGGTGTACGCCAAGGCCAATATCCTTAGGTATTTTGTAAAGAGAAAAAAGAAAGATCAATCCAATGCCTGCGGCGAAAAGCTTTATCCACAAAGGTATTGGGTACTTAATAAAATTTTCGCGGCAAGTCTCACATAAGGCATTGGGATATCCTTTCAGCACCGCTATACTTCCACAGTTGATGCAGCCATTTTCCTTAGGCGCATTTATGATGTCGGGAGTTATGTTTTCTTCCATACGCTGTTTTAAAAGGAAGGATCATGATTTTAGTACGCCTAACTCTTTGCCAATTTTTGTAAAAGCTGCTATCGCTTTATCCAGGTGCCTTTGTTCATGTGCCGCACTTAACTGTACGCGTATACGCGCCTGGCCTTTTGCCACCACGGGGAAGAAGAACCCGATCACGTAAATCCCTTCGTCGAGTAATTTAGCAGCAAAATTCTGCGCAACAACAGCATCGTACAACATGATGGGCACAATGGGATGTTCACCGGGCTTAATGTCAAAGCCCGCTTCCGCCATTTTTGTACGAAAATATTTTGTGTTGTTTTCTAATTTATCCCTTAACGTGGTTGTTTCACTTAACATATCCAACACGGCAATGGAAGCCCCTACAATACTTGGGGCTACGGTATTGCTGAACAAATAAGGCCGGCTGCGCTGACGAAGCATTTCAATGATCTCCTTTCTTCCGGAAGTGAATCCACCGCTTGCGCCACCCAGTGCCTTGCCCAATGTGCCGGTAATGATATCAATCCTTCCCATCACATTCCTGTATTCATGCGTTCCCCTTCCTGTCTTCCCTAAAAAACCGGAAGAATGACATTCATCGATCATTACAATGGCATCATACTGATCAGCGAGGTCACATATCTTATCTAATTGTGCAATGGTGCCATCCATGCTAAAACTTCCATCGGTAACGATTATCCTGCTGCGCAAATGAGCCGATTCTTTCAGTTTTGCTTCCAGGTCATCCATATTATTGTGTTCATAACGGTAACGCTGAGCCTTACACAAACGAACTCCATCAATGATCGAAGCATGGTTTAATGCATCACTGATGATCGCATCCTCTTCGCCGAACAAGGGTTCAAATACGCCGCCATTGGCATCAAATGCTGCAGCATATAAAATGGTATCTTCCGTGCCAAGAAAACCGGCCAATTTTTTTTCCAGCTCCTTATGAATATCCTGTGTGCCGCAGATGAACCGGACACTGCTCATGCCATAACCACGGAGGTCAATGTATTTTTTGGCAGCGGCTATTACTTTTGGGTGAGAAGAAAGGCCAAGGTAATTATTGGCACAAAAGTTCAGAACGGTCTTTCCGTTAACAATGATCTCAGCTCCCTGTTCACTGCTGATAATGCGTTCTTTTTTAGAAAGCCCCGCAGTCTCAATTTCCCTTATTTCGGCAGCAATACGGGCCACAAATTTTTCATTCATAAGCTAAGGTTGACAGCCGCAAATGTAGGGCAAAAAACATCACCCCACCTCCTCTCCCCGTGGAGAAGGGACGCTAAGATCGTTCTTCGTATTATTAATTACTGATGAGTTATTGATTATTTGGAAGATAAAATACCCGGTCTGGTTATCGTTGCCACCCCTGCCTTCAAGGAGAGGGAGGAAGTAAAAATTAACCTTTTTTGCCTCAATCTGTAACATTTTATCCTCCAACTTCGTATTTCAATAGCAAACCAACCAACCCGGCGCTATTTTTACCGCCGGAAACCTGTATGACGGAGAGAGAATATAATGAATGCGTAAACCTGTATGCAGACAATGTGTACCGCTTTATCCTCAAAAACCTGGGGCATACTGCCGATGCGCAGGATGTTGTGCAAAGTTCATTTGAAAAACTATGGATTAACAGGCAGCAGGTAGAAAATGAGCGCTGTAAAAGTTATTTATTCACGGTGGCCTATCACCAGATGATCGACCATATCAGGAAGAACAAACGCATCCATTTAAAAGAAGAGTTCAATGAAAATGCCAAGGGGGCAGCGGCACCCGCACATGACACCAAAAGGATATTAAATGAGGCCTTGTCGAAACTAAATGAAAAACAACGCAGTCTTGTAATGCTGAAAGATTATGAAGGTTATAGTTATGAAGAGATCGGGAAAATAACGGGGTTGAATGAAAGCCAGGTGAAAGTTTATTTACACCGGGCAAGATTGCAATTGAGGGAGTATATCGTAAAAGTTGAAAATGTACTATAGTTGACAGTTGATCGTTGCCTACATTGAAGGGCTTACGATCAACCAACAATGACCACATTATGAATATAGATCGCCATAATTACGAAGAATTTTTTCTGCTGTATGTAGATAATGAATTATCTGTACCGGAAAGAAATATGGTGGAACTATTTGTACAACAGAATCCTGATCTCGGTAAAGAGTTACAACTATTACAACAAAGCATTGTTAAGCAGGATGAAGTTGTTTTTGAAGACAAGGATAGTTTGTTAAAGGACGAAAGTTTTACTCCGATGCAGGAGCAATTATTATTGTTTGCAGATGACGAATTGCCTTTAACAGAAAAGATGCAAATCGAAAGGTTACTTGCTACTGATACGGCCGCCGCAGGGGAATGGAAAATTTTACAGCAAATAAAACTACAACCGGATGCAGGTATGGTTTTCCCCGATAAAAGATCTTTGTACAGGACGGAAGGTGGCAGCGTT
>JANYIM010000072.1 GCA_025362055.1 Bacteroidota bacterium | reverse complement strand
GGCTGATGCTGGTGATGCTGATAACGGCGTTATCGAATTTTACAGCTACTATATTGGAGTAATTGGATTTGCCGTCAATATTGAATTGCCTGAGCCGGTAAAAATTTATTCCGTTAACGGGGTTAAGATCGTTGAATGTATAATCGGTAGGTAATGAACTGGTATGAAATTTACTTTGTACGCTGCCGATTGAATGATAATTCACACCATCCAGTGACCGCTCAATTTCAAAATGATCATTATTTATTTCCTGTGCAGTGGTCCAACTAAGGTCAATTTCTTTATTTACCCGCTGGCCATCGAACCTTGTAATGTCTAATGGCAGGGCTACAGCGCTTCTGTATACCCAAACAGGAGAGGTCCATATCATATCTCCATCTGCCTGTGTGATCTTGGCGAAATAATAAAAATTGTTCGTGGCAATGGTAGTATGCGTATAACTCAATGTGCTGCTGCCCGTATTGTCGGAGGTGAGAACAGTTGCATTAATGCCGCTTCCGGGTGAGCCATAATAGATCTCGATCTTACTTACATTATCACCGGCATCCGGATCGGTTACCGATACATAGATAGAAGAATTACTGGTGGTGGAAAAATCACTGCCCATATAATTGCCGTTAACCGTAAACGTTACCTGGGCATTCCAGTCATCCGAAGCATAAAAACGCATCGCCCTGTAGGCTGCCATGATACTGTCTCTTTTTAACGCCTGTGCCAGCACAACGGTCCTTATCTTGCTCGTTCTGCCGAAAGTGGTATTATGATTGTCCTGGTCTGCAGTTGGCCCAAGATGATATCCCCTTGCAAGCGTTGCTAAATAATACCATTCATATAAAGTTGGTGCAGGATCAGAATAGTCGGTGGTGGTGGAGAATGCACTGCCGCTTCGTATTGCGGTACCTACAATGGCATCATCTGCTGTACCACTATATGTTGCAGCTCCGCCAAGATCTGAATAATCACCCGGTTGCGGATGTGCTAAAGTGCAAAAAGCATTATTGGCAATGTATGAATTAACAATGGGCCAAAAATTTGCGTAAACGGATTTAGCACAATAAATATCATAATTATTACTGCTGCCCCAGCCACCGCTTCCGCTTTCCCATCCAATCAAAGACGGTACTCCGTATGTTACAACGTGACCGCCGCTGCTGATAACACCCCATTCCATGCCATACATACAAATGAAAGCTCCTTCTTTATTGGCAGTATCTGCCTGGTAAAGGCCCCTTGCATAGTCGGCCACATGCATGCCTGGATTATTATTGGAACTGTAATGATTATGTTCGGCAATGCCCAGGAAATCCATATGGTAACTATTCTTCACATAGTTATAGTCCTGGCATGGGTAATAATAACCACTTGTAGTACTGTCTTTATTGCCATCCGAATAAGAAGAATGGGAGTGAAGATTACCGAAATAAAAATTATACTGGCCAAAAGCGGGCGCACAAAAAAAACAAATAAATATGATCAGCAAGAACCGCATGCTTTGTAACCTGAATGGTCAGTTTTTTTAAAATGTTATTCAGTTACATAGAGCGGGATCAGGATATTGACTGGTAAAGGTTGTACGTGCCGTAAAGTTACAAATAAGATATGATAACCTGGTACAGTTAACATACCTAACAGTTGCTTAACAAAAAGCCCCCGGTAATATTTATCGGGGGCTTTTGTTGGGTTACTAGGATTCGAACCTAGACAAACAGAATCAAAATCTGTTGTGCTACCTTTACACCATAACCCATTTTGATAATCGGCTGCAAAAATAGGGTTTCACAGAGTTTTAGCCAAAAGGTTTTTATCGGTAATACGGCATATCAGCAATGAAATCTGGATAATGATCAAAGAACTGGAAGATTATAAGTGGTTCCCTGCATTGCTGCGAAGGTACCAGGCCGATTATATCGGAAGCCTGGTATCGTGGCTTGATATTTACCGGCCCCTTGTTCCTGTTTTACAGGAATTGACTGATACAGGTAAGCCGGAATTGATACAGGATATTTGTTCGGGTAGTGGCATGCCGGCGATCTACATGCAGCGTTCAATGAAAAAAAGCTCTCAAACGATCTTATCGGATAAATATCCCGACGCCGGTTTTTTAAGTTCAAATGAAACTGAATATTTACAAACATCAGTTGATGTATTGTTATTAAGCCCGCAACCGGGAATTTGTTATACCATGTACAATAGCCTGCATCATTTTTCGGCCAATGATCAAAAAATGCTGATTGGAAAAATGGCATTGAACAAAAATTGTTTTCTTTTTGCCGAGATACTGCATCCCGGTATTTTTACAATGATCAAGATCGTATTAACCACTACCTTGCTGCAGTTATTCACAGCCCCCTTTATAAAACCATTTTCACTGTTGCGGTTATTATTTACTTATATCATTCCCTTTAACGTGCTAACGAGTTTGTATGACGGGATCATTTCAGTAATAAGGTCAGGGTCAATTAACCATTACCGCAACTTATTTGCAGTACTTTCCACAAATGATTTTGAAGTGTCTGTGTGCCATTATAGTAACTGGAAGGGTAAGGTAATTTATATAAAAGGAGGCCCGGTGCGATGCTCAAACAATTAAAGATATTCTGGCAATTCAGCCGCCCGCATACCATTATTGGTTCAGTATGTAGTATCACAGCATTGTACATCATGGCCTGCGGAGGGAGGGGGCTTGGGGATCATCTTTTGTTGTATACAGGCACTTTAGCGGCAGCGCTTGCCTGTAATGTTTTTATTGTTGGCATCAACCAGCTGGCAGACGTAGAACTGGATAAGGTAAATAAACCATGGCTCCCCCTTGCAGCCGGAACACTGTCCCGTAAAAATGCGTTGATCATCATTTATGCTGCATTGATGATTTGCCTGGCCATTTCTTTCATCATTGCCTGGTTCTTATTACTCGTCATCGGCATCATTCTTTTGATTGGGATGGCCTATTCTTTGCCACCATTAAAATTAAAACAACATCATCTACCGGCGGCTTTGTCTATAACATTGGTAAGGGGGCTGATCGTTAACTTGGGAATTTTTCTGCATTATCAATACGCCCTCAACAAAAATTATTATTTGCCGGGATATATCTGGTGCGTTACTTTTTTTATCATGGCATTCAGTGTAGCCATTGCATGGTTCAAGGACCTGCCAGATACAGAAGGAGATGACCAGTTTCATATTAAAACGCTGGCCGTACTGTATTCAAAGCGCAATGCATTGCTGGGAGGCACTTTGCTGGTTTGCGCTGCTTATGTTTATGTACTGGCCTGGGCTTATTTTGTTGCAGAAAAGAGCAAATTTTTTTTACTGATCACACATGGTATCTTATTCGGCTTATTCCTGGTAAATTATTTTTCCGTAAAACTGGCGGATAAAGATTCCATCAAAAATTTCTACCTGCGCTTTTGGGCATTCTTTTTTGCAGAGTATATTTTATTTGCGGTGTGGAGTATTATCTGAAACCTTACCCCAGCCCACCCTTGAGGAGGGGAAGGGTGATTCCGTGCAAATAAATAAACCATTTTCTCTGCGCCTCCAACAGCTGCGGCAAAAAAATTATTCCAGGTCTTCTTTTTCCTTCAATGCCTTGATCAGATCCAGTGCTTCCGCAATCACATCACACATGATCGTTATCAATGACCCGGGCTTTGCAGTTTTGTAAGCATGCATGATGGCATCCTTTTCATTATAAATGATGGTAATGGGTATGTCTTTTGGTTTTGTTTGGGTGATACCTTCCACCAGCAGGTTCACGATATCTTCGGCTGTGCGTCCCCGTAAGTTCTTGTCCTGGCGGATGATGATCTCGTCAAAGAAC
>JANYIM010000062.1 GCA_025362055.1 Bacteroidota bacterium | reverse complement strand
TTAATAAAGGCCCTTGATTTTCCATTGGCAGCGATCTCCCTTCTGATCACAACATCCTCTTCAGCATCGAGGTCATTTTCTTTCAGGAAATTTTTTATGGATGACTGGCCCTTTGTGGTAAAGGAACCTTCTACTACGCATTTTTTATCTTTTTGTAATAAAAGACTGCTGTCGGCCCGCTCGCCAAATACCAGGCTCAGGGCGCCCATTAAGATACTTTTACCTGCACCTGTCTCACCTGTGATGATATTGAGTTTATCCCGGAAATCAACTTCCAGTTCATCAATGATGGCATAGTTCTGTATGAAAAGTTTTTGAAGCATGGTGATTCTTATCTGCAAAGCAAATTAGTAAATTTAGCAGCAGTGGTAAGCAATTGTTTCCCACAAATAAAAAGAGTCCACGAATCGTGAACTCTTAATTAGCATCTTTTATTGCCGATCCCCTAAAAGGGAGATTGATCATTTTATTATTTTACTTCTACAGTATTATACAGGTCAGTATCTGCCAGGATGCGCCCGCAGTTCTCACAAACCATTACTTTTTTACGCAATTTGATCTCGCTTTGTTTTTGAGGAGGAATGGCATGAAAACATCCACCACAGCTATCGCGTTCAACCGGCACAACGGCTAAGCCATTGCGGTAGTTCTTACGGATGCGGTCGTAGCTCAGCAATAAACGCTCGTCAACGTGCTTTCTTGCGGCTTCTGCGTCTTTCCTGTAATGTTTCTCCTCTTTTTCTGTTTCGCTGATGATCTTTTCCAACTCACCTTTTTTTCCGGAGAGGTTGCCTTCTTTATTGCTTACTGCTTTTTTTGCCACATCCAATTGCCTCGCTTTTTCTGCGATCTCTTCGGTAGCATCTTTAATATGTTTTTCGCAAAGTTTTACTTCCAGGGTTTGCATTTCGATCTCTTTATTGATCGCTTCAAATTCCCGGTTATTCTTTACGTTGTCGCTTTGCTTCTCGTATTTTTTTACAAGCGCTTCCGCTTCTTTAATGCCTTCTTTCTTTTGTTCGATGAATTCCTGGATACCATTGATCTCTTCTTCAACACGGGTTTGCCTTGCGTGCAAGCCTTCGATCTCGTCTTCAAGGTCTTTCACTTCCATAGGCAATTCGCCTTTGAGGATCTGGATCTCGTCGAGTTTACAATCTATTTTTTGTAACAGAACCAGTGAACTTAATTTTTCTTCAACAGAGAAATCTTTAACTGCAGCCATATTTAATTTGAAGTTTGATAGTTGAAAATTACAGGAAGTAATGTACCGGGTTGGTTTTTACCCCTGTTTTCAGGACGGCAAAGTTAGGGAATTTTTCGCTTAAAATGTCAAATAAGAGGCCGATGGTGAACTGCTCGCTTTCATAGTGCCCGATATCGGCAATGACGAGCCGGCTATTGGCATCAAAGAATTCGTGGTACTTAATGTCAGAACTGATGTAAAAATCAGCCCCGGCGGCAATTGCGGCACCAATTAAAAAGCTGCCGGCACCCCCGCAAAGGGCTATTTTTTTGACCATGTTACCGGTCAGGGTGGTATGTTTTATGACCTGCAGGTTGAATTGCTTTTTTATCAGCTCCAGTAATTCCGGTTCGGTTACCAGCC
Organism: Bacteroidota bacterium; assembly: GCA_025362055.1. Classification (GTDB taxonomy): domain Bacteria; phylum Bacteroidota; class Bacteroidia; order Chitinophagales; family Chitinophagaceae; genus Ferruginibacter. The sequence goes on along the minus strand of JANYIM010000062.1, from coordinate 11,331 downwards.
CGGGCAATTCTCCCAATAAACCACTTCCAACCATGGGTTGTTGATTATCCAGCGCAATGATATCATAAGCCACTTCTTCATACGGATGGGCTGCAATCATTGCTGCAAGGATATTTCCCTGCAACCAGCCCGGGAAGATCGCTTCGATCTTCATTTCATTTTCGGTATGCCGCTCCCCGACCTTACCAACAAAGGGATCGGTTCCTTCACCGGCTTTGAATGTGCCTGTTCCTGCTGTATTAAAACTGCATTCACTGTAATTGCTGATCTGTCCCCCTCCTGCTGCAAAAATTGCATTGCGGACTTTTTCTGCAAGATCAATTGGTACAAAAGTGAATAATTTTTTGAGTGTGTTATTTTTTGGTTGCAATATTTGGCAATTGATCAATCCCAGTTGTTCGGCCATTTTACCATTTACACCTTTCAATACATTATCCAAATTGGTATGGATAGCATAAATGGCGATATCATTTTTAATGGCGGTGATCACTGTCTTCTCTACATAATTTTTCCCGTTTATCTTTTTTAACCCGCCAAAGATCATGGGATGATGAGCTACGATGAGGTTGCATTTTTTTTCAATGGCTTCCAGTACTACTTCTTCGGTTGCATCCAATGCCGTGATGATGCCGGTGCATTCCCAGTTTACATCACCAGTAATGAGACCAGCATTGTCATAACTTTCCTGCAAGGAGAGTGGGGCAATTGCTTCAAGGCACGCAGTTATTTCAGCTATTTTCATGTCTTGAAATTAGAAAGAATTCAACAAAAACGAGGTATAATAAAAAAGAATTACCCGGTATGAAAATTTTGTAGCCTTTTGTAGCAACATTTCCTTTGTCATAACGTTATTTATCCTGATTAAACAGATCCGTAAAAATCCATAACCTTTTTTTACATGTCGCAAAAGAAAACACGGCATTCCTTATTACAAAATACTGATAGCCTTCCTGAGTTGATTTACAAATCGAGGTTCATCATTGCCATTTTGCTTTCATTGGTATTGCTATTGATGAGTTGCAGCAAAAGCCCTCTGGTTACTCAACAAGAAAGCGCCTTACAACAATTCTTTGAAGCCAATATCCTGGACCATGATTTTAAGGTTTCACTTGCAACCGATGGGGGTTCCGATCTTACAACTCAATATGCCGGCTATACTTTTAAAATGTCAAAAAACACTTCCCTCGACGGGCCCACTACAGTCACGAAGGGTAGCAATATTTATGCCGGCACCTGGAGCAGCAATGATGATTATAGTAAATTGGTGATCACCCTGCCGGCTTCCCCTGCTGAATTTGTTTTTTTATCCCGGGAATGGAAATTCACTAAAAAGTCGCTGCCGGTAATGGAACTGGCGCCTTGGGGCACCACAGAAGCAAAAGTGCTGAACATGGAAAGATTGTAAATCGGGCTCAATTCTTCCCTTTTTATCTTATTTATTGCCAAAAAATCCTCACTTGTTGATTATTCTCCACATTTCGAGGGTATTACACAATTTTTTGCACTGATTTCAGTTATAATAACGTGTGGTGCAAATCACAGATTCCAATTTATTCGTAACACCAAAAGCAAAATCCAATGACTGCCTTATTTGCGGTCAAAACCCGAGTTATTATAGCATTATTAGCCGTACTTAGTTTTAGTTCAAAAGCTCAATTAACCGCTAATTTTTCTGCCACACCCTTATCCGGATGTGCCCCAATGGTTGTGAATTTCACTGACCTGTCAACGGGCAGTCCAGCTCAATGGAGATGGGACCTTGGAAATGGGACCACATCCTTTAATCAAAATCCTTCAGGCACTTATTTCAATCCCGGCCAATATACGGTTAAATTAGTTATTACAAATGCAGCGGGTACTTCAGACTCGATCACAAAGACACAATATATCACCATCTACAGTCAGCCTACAGTAGCTTTTACCGGCATCCCTTTAGCGGGTTGTTTTCCATTAACAGTACAGTTCACCGATCAAAGTATCGCCGGTAGTGGAAGTATCAATTTTTGGCAATGGGATTTTGGCGATGGTGCTTCAAGTGCACTGCAAAATCCAGTTCATACCTATGCCATATCAGGCAATTATAATGTAACCTTAAGGGTGAGTAACAGTCTTGGTTGCATAACCGTTCTTACCAAAGTTCAATACATACAGGTAAATCCGGGGGCGCATGCCGATTTCAGTAATACCAATCCGGTCAGTTGTAATCCGCCTGCGACAATTAATTTTCAGAATTTATCAACGGGACCGGGTACCCTAAATTATCAATGGAGTTTTGGTGACGGCGGCAGTTCTGTTTTGACCAACCCTTCACATATTTATGCAATTGCGGGAACTTATACCGTACGCCTTATTGCCATTAATAGTTTTGGCTGTAGGGATACCATTGTAAAAACCAATCTCATCGTCGTCGGCAATATCCATGCGTCATTTATAAGTGCCGACAGTGTTTGTGTGAACAATACGATCAACTTTACCAATACTTCGGTACCGGTGCCCACGGCGGTTCTATGGAATTTTGGTGACGGCACTACTTCTCCCGGCATGAGTCCTGTAAAACAATATGCACTCCCGGGTACTTATATAGTAAAACTGATCTCTTTTTTTGGTGCATGCAGTGATTCGGCGTTTAAGACAATAGTGGTGAAAACAAAGCCAACGGCATTATTCACGGCCAGTCCACTTAGTTCCTGCAGCGCTCCCCTGACCGTTAATTTTGTGAACCAAAGTGTAAGCGGTATTTCTTATAACTGGGATTTCGGTGATGGAAGCACTTCTCCAATACTAAGTCCCTCACACACTTATTCCACGTTCGGTAGTTTTAGTGTAACCCTTATCGTTACTAATTCATCCGGATGTACCGACACCATCCGCAAGCCTAATTATATTATCATACAGGCACCAACGGTGGCCATCAATAACCTGCCCATCAAGGCATGCGCACCACTTACGCATACTTTTACTGCACCCGTCACTTCCTTAGCACCCGTTTTGACCTGGCTTTGGGATTTTGGGGATGGCACTACTTCTGCACTCGCAAGTCCTACCCATACTTTCCCGGTGGGTGTTTATGATATCCGCTTAACAATTACTACCGCAGGAGGTTGTACCGCAACCACCCTATTTACTGCCGGCGTTACCGTGAGTACAAAACCGGTTGCTAATTTTACAGCCAACCCAAGGGATGTATGTGCACATGTTCCTGTAAATTTCACCGATCTTTCAACAGGCACTATCAGTACCTGGCAATGGACCTTTGGCGATGGTGGAACATCCACTTCGCAGAACCCGGTACATGTATATGAAGACACGGGATACTTTAACGTGCAGTTGATCATCTCTAATAACGGTTGCGATGACACGATAAAGTTTGTGAATTATATACATATCAATCCCCCCATCGCAAATTTTGCAAATACATTCAGTTGTAGCAATCCCGAAACGCAGGTCTTTACCGACATGTCGATCGGTGCGGACAGCTGGAGTTGGAATTTTGGCGACGGCAATACCAGTACGGTGCCAAGCCCGGTGCATACCTATGCAGGCCCCGGGGTTTACACGGTAAGTTTATTAGTAAGCAACTTTACTACCGGTTGCACCTATACGAAACAAAGTACGGTTACGATCGTCAATGAAAAAGCGAATTTTAATGCAGTTGATTCGGTGATCTGCAAAAACGTTGCAGTTCGTTTCAATGCCATCGGCAATATCCCGCTCAATGTTGTCTCCTACAACTGGACATTCGGTGATGGTGGAACGGGAACCGGTTCAAACCCTTCTCATACTTATACACAGGCCGGCCAGTTTAGCGTGCGGCTGATCATTACCGATATCATCGGCTGCAGTGACACTTTATTAAAAACCTTGTACATAGAGGTCGACGGGCCAACCGCCAACTTTACTGCCACCACACCGGGTAGTTGCCTGATGAGTGCCATAAGTTTCAATGATATGTCGGCAAGCGATGGTACGCATCCCATTACAACATGGATATGGAATTATGGTGATGGCATCATTGAAACATTGACAACGCCACCCTTCCAGCATACGTATGCGGGCCCGGGTGTATATACTATTACCTTGACAGTAGTTGATAGTAAAGGTTGTATTGACAGTATCGTAAAAACGAATGCGATTACAATTTCAAAACCTGTTGCTGCATTTTCCTCCCTTGATACGATATCCTGCCCCGGTAAGAACGTGCATTTCACCGATGCCTCGGCAGGCCCGGGTTTAAATTATACCTGGGATTTTGGTGATGGTACCAGCAGCATCGCCTCCAACCCCGTTCATGCGTATGCAGCAGATGGCGTATATACGGTCAAGTTAGTAATTGTTGATCAATATGGTTGCGGTGACACAATTATAAAACCAAATTATATAAGTATCCTGTCACCACATGCAGTATTCAGCATCAGTGATTCCATAGCTACTTGTCCGCCATTGTTCGTAACCTTTACCAATAGCTCGGCCAACTATACAACCATGACCTGGAAATTTGGAGATGGCACATCCACAAACTCCAATAACCCATCACATTTTTATTCTGTTCCGGGGATTTATCATCCAACGCTGGTGGTTACCAGCCAGGGAGGCTGCGTGGACTCTTTTCAAAAACAGATTATTGTACGTGGCCCATTGGGTACATTCACCTACGGGCCATTGGGCGGATGCAAACCGTTAACAATAAATTTTACAGCAACCACGCACGACCGTCTTTCCTTTATCTGGGATTTCAATGACGGTAATATTTCAAGTGGCATTGATTCCGTTATTTCACATACTTACACTGTAGCGGGAGCATATATCCCGAAAATGATATTAATTGATGCGGGTGGCTGCCAGGTGCCTATTACCGGGCCGGACACCATTTTTGTAAAGGGCGTTGTTGCCAATTTCAATTTTGTGAACCAGCCTATCTGTGATGCGGGCTCCATCTCATTTACAGATGCTTCTGTAAGCAATGACCCCGTAGTAAGTTATGCGTGGAAATTCGGCGATGGCGTCAGTTCAGCTGTTCAGAACCCGACACATTTTTATCCAACAACAGGAATATATTTCCCCCAACTGATCGTTACCACACAAAGAGGGTGTAAAGACACTGCCAATGTCATTGCGCCAGTTAAGATCGTAGCATCACCGCAGGCTGATTTCACCAATAGCGCCAACGGATGCGCCCCACTAACGGTAACCTATAATGGCTTATTAAATGTTCCAGACACATCGGTAATAAACTGGGCCTGGGATTTTGGCAACGGTAATACTTCCGGTTTGCAGCATCCACCGCCGCAGTTGTATACTAACCCCACAACATACGCTATACAACTTATTGCCACCAACAGCACCGGTTGTAAAGACACCGTGAATAAGACCATCAATGCCTTTTTAGTACCCACGATCAATGCGGGGGCCGATACCCTGGTATGCAGGGGAAGCGGTGTTGGTTTAAATGCGAGTGGCGCTGCCAGTTATACCTGGACACCAGCAGCAGGACTAAGCTGTACCAACTGCGCCAATCCTGTCGCCAGTCCGGATTCCATTACAACCTATATCGTACGGGGCACTACCCTGCTGGGTTGCAGCAATACAGATACCGTACTGGTAAAAGTGAAACAACCCTTTATAATGACCAGTAGTCCGGGAGATACTTTATGCAAAGGCGGCTCCCTGCGCTTATTCGCAAACGGCGCATATGCGTATACGTGGAGTCCGGCAACAGCATTGAGCAGTACTACTTCCGCAGCACCGCTGGCAAGCCCTTCCACAACCACTACCTATCGCGTGATCGGTGTTGATGACAGGGGATGTTTTAAAGACACCAATTTTGTAACTGTAAGGGTATTCCCTATACCGACCGTGGAAGCGGGCAAGGACAAGACGATCAATGTAGGACAGACGGTTGACCTGATGCCGGCCGTATCAGCAGATGTAACCTCGGTAACATGGCAACCAACAACCAATATCGTACATAGCAGTTTCCCCGGTATCACGGTCAAACCGAATGAGACCACACAATATAGCATTGAAGTAAAAAATCCGGGAGGTTGCAAATCAAAAGACATTGTAACGGTCTTTGTGGTCTGCGATGGGGCAAATGTTTTTATCCCCAATACTTTTTCACCGAATGGCGATGGAGTAAATGATATTTTTTACCCAAGGGGAACGGGGTTGTTCACTGTAAAAACATTCCGTGTTTTTAACCGCTGGGGTGAAGTGGTTTATGAGAAGAATGGCTTCATGCCCAATGACCCTTCTGCAGGGTGGAATGGCACCCATAACGGGCAAAAACTTACACCTGACGTGTACGTGTATACGATACAAATTCTTTGTAACAATAACAGTGTATTGACCTTTAAAGGCAATGTTGCGTTGATACAATAAAGATGCTTGGTTTTTATGAATAGCAGTGCCGGCCGGGAGGCTGGCATCTGTTTTTTCAGGCATCCTTCGTTCTTTTTTACTTCTTTAAAAAGAACCAGAAAATACAACAAGGAGAATAACCTATTATTGATTGTGAGACAAATAAGCCAAAATGACCTGCCGCTTTATGACCTTAACTTTTCCACCAACGCGATGTAATCTTTCATGGCTGCTTCAGAAGCCGTTCCTTTAAGTGCTGCCCATGCTTCATGTTTAGCCTTGCTTACAAAGTCGAAGGGATTGGAGGGCGGCGCTGTATTTACATCACCGTCTGTAGATTGTTTGTATAATGAATATAATTGCAGCAATGTTTCGTTACTGGGTTTGGCAGCAAGTGTTTTACTATCGGCAGCCGCTTTTTCAAATTCTTCTTTTAGTTCCATTGGGTTATTTTTTTGCTAAGCTAATTTATTTTTTTTATTCCCTGGCCTGAAGGCCAGGGCAATGCAGCCAGGACAATGCAGCCAAGGAAATGCAACCAGGGCAATTCATCAGAATAGCAACCATTTGCCTTGTAAATGCGTTATACATTAACGAATATGGGAACAGAAACTGACTTATCTTCATAAAAACAGCGCAGGAACAAATAAAATTATGCCAGACAGTTCTTCAACGATTACCATGCCCGAATATGATCTTGTAGTCATTGGCTCCGGACCTGCCGGCGCAACAACAGCAAGATTTGCAGCAGCAAACGGAGCAAGGGTACTGTTGGTTGATAAAAAACAGGAACTGGGTGCTCCCATTCAATGCTCTGGCGCCGTTAGCCATAATGCACTGGAGCAGGCGGGCGTGTATCCCTCACCGGAATTTATTCATGATGCCATTTATGGCTTTGCCATTTACAACGGGAAGGGTGAAAAAAAAATAATTGATTACCGCAAATTAAAGCCCGATGAATATGGAACTAAAGAAGGTACCATACCACTGGGTTACGTGGTTGACCGGCGACGATTTGACCGTTACCTGGCCACCCAGGCAGAACGTGCCGGTGCCGAGATCTGGTTAAAAACAGCAGCTACCGGTTTTCGTGTAATGGAGAACGGTAGTTGTGAAGTAGACCTGCTCAAATTCAATGAACCTGTCACGATCAGGGCAAAAGTAATTGTAGGAGCAGATGGGGTGCAATCACAGGTAGGCAAATGGGCAGGATTAAAAACACATATTAAACTGAGTGAACTGGCAAGTTGTTTACAGTTTGTGGTAGATGGTGTTGAAACAGCAGGTTTGCTGGAGATTGTTACCGGTAACGAATGGGCGCCGGGGGGCTATGCCTGGGTTTTTCCAAAAGGACATGGGTATGCCGAGATCGGCCTGGGTGTTACGCGAACAATGTGTACAGAAAATGCACAGGAATATTTAGATCGTTTTATCAAACAATCTTTTTTTAAGGAGCGATTTAAAAATTGCAGGATATTGGAGATACAAGGCGGCGGTGTACCATTGGCAGCACCCTTAAAAATACAGTATGCAGATAATATAGTGTTGGTGGGTGATGCAGCCCGACATGTAAATTCCATCACGGGAGGGGGAATACATACAGCATTGAGCAGTGGAAAGATCGCCGGGGAATTTTTAGCACAATTAATATTGAGTGGCAAGCCTGCCACTAAAACCAACTTAAAGGGTTACCAGGACAACTGGTTAAAAGCAATGGGGAATAATATGTGGAAATTATACCGGGTAAAGCGTGCAATTTTTGACACGGTTGATGTGGTGAAGCGGGATGAACAATTGTATGCTACCATGTCGGGTTATTTCAGTACAGATTCAGAGTATAAAAAGATTTAAACGTGAAAACAAAGGAAGCAGTTGTTTTTAAGATAGCATGGAATGCCTGCATCAAATGTGGCGCCTGTGTTGCTGTTTGTCCACAGGAAGCTGGCTTCACCAGCGAATTTGACACCATTGCTGAACACGCCGCCTGCGATATAGCCTGCATGTTTTGTGAAACCGTTTGTCCGGTTAGTGCTATTACACATAAAATGCTGGCAGCAGAAGTTGAATAGAGGTATTCTGCACAAATGAGCCCCCGCCGCAGCGGGGACGATGCCGGAGAATGTACTATTGCCCGTCTGCAAAAAATTAATAACTTAGACTTTAATAAAAAAAACGATCATGAGTGATATCAATGAAACGATACAGGAATCTGTTGAACATGCCCGTGAAAGTAAGCTCAATGGAAGAGTAGCTTTGCTGGTGGCAATATGTGCAACCTTTATGGCGATCTGTAATATCAAAGATGGCAATATTGTGCAATCAATGTCGCAGGCACAAGCGCATAGTATTGATGCATGGTCGCATTACCAGGCAAAAAGTACGAGGGAAAATATCACAGAGAATAGTCTTGATATGATAAAAATGCAAAACCTGCCGGGCAGCGATACCATGATACCGAAGTTGGAAACCAAGATCGCTACTTATGAAAGTGAAAAGATGGAAATAAAAAAAGAAGCGGAAGGGTATGTGAAAGAATATGATGACATCAATGTTTTTGACGACCAGTTTGATATGACAGAAGCCTTTTTATCCATTGCCATTGCCATGCTGGGAGTAACTGCACTTACACAGAAACGTTGGTTATTATATTTTGCAGGTAGTGTTGGCCTTGCGGGAATGATATTTGGGTTAACGGCATTTATGAAGATAAGTTTGCATTCTGATTTTATTTCGAAGATATTGGGATAAGAAAAATTTAAAACTAAAGCAATTATGATAAAGCTTACAGCAATCATCTTTTCCTTTTTTCTTTTATTTGTTAGTCCTGTTACTGTAAAAGCTTATACAAATGTAACCCTTGATTCACTTATTCCATCAGCCCGCCTGGTCATTCCGGGAAAAAGTATCGGTCTAAGTGCTATCAATGAAAAAGATGTTCAGGTTTACAAGCAGTTGAAAGCGGCAAGCACGGAAGATGCTTCCATGGGCGGTAAGGTGGTAGCAACCTGGTATTCCAAGCCAATTATACATTCTGGCGATACCCTTATTAATTCCACAAGTATTTATTTCACTACTAATATGGGACAAAAGAACCAGGCTACCAGGGTAGATCATATAAGAGTAACTTCACCCTATTTTGTTACTAAACAAGGACTCGGCAGCGGATCAACCTTACGCAACATTCTAAAACAATTCCCAAAGCTCAAAAAAGCAGGGTCTTACACTTCACCTACCGCGAAACAGGAAGTGAATATTTATGATGATAGTGCCGGCGGTATTGCTTTTGAAATTGATACACAGCAGAAATGCATCGCCATAACTGTGCATCGTCCAGGCAAAATTTCATTTGAAATTTATAATACACTTTTCGATGTCAATTACCTGTAGCAACTGATACCCATATTTTAAATACTCCGATCTCAATTTTATGACCCGTTTTGACAGAACGCTTTCTGATAACAAAGACTTTCAAATTCTTGTTAATTTATTAGATGAAGACCTGCGAATAAGGGATGGCGATGAACATAGCTTCTATGCACAATTCAATACAATCGAAAGCATACGCAATGTGATTGTTTGTTATATCGATGACCGGGCAATAGGCTGTGGTGCATTTAAAGAATATGATCAAACTAAAGTAGAAATAAAAAGAATGTTTGTGTTGCCCGCCCACCGTGGACATGGGATCGGACTTAATATTTTACGAGAACTGGAATTATGGGCTGCAGAATTAAATTACCCGGAATGCATTTTAGAAACCGGTAAAAAGCAGCCGGAAGCGATCAGGCTATATCAAAAAGCGGGATATGCCCTAATCAAAAATTATGGTCAATATGAAAATGTTGAAAATAGCGTGTGCATGATGAAGGCTATTTTGTAAAATGTATCTCTTCCAAATCACAATGCCGTCTTTCAATTTTCACACTTTCTGAAAAAATAATTTGTAGAACCCACTAAAAAAATAAAATGAAATCATTTTGGTTAAACCTCCCTGTAAAAGACATCAACCGGTCAAAGGTTTTTTTTACAGCGCTTGGATTTAGGTTTAATACACAACAAGGTAACGGACCCAATTCTGCCTGTTTGCTACTTGGTGACAGTAATGTAATTTGTATGCTTTTTGATGAACCTACATTTACAAAATATATCAGCAGCGAAACGAGCATTGCAAAAAATGCTACGGAAGTATTACTTTCCCTTGACGCACAAAGCAAGGAGGAAGTCGATGAAATAGCCCAAAAAGCAATAGCTGCCGGTGGTTCCAGCAATCACAAACCCAGTGAAATGAAGGGCTTTATGTATGGCTGTGTTTTTGCTGACCTCGACGGGCATCGCTGGAATGTGCTCTACATGGACATGAGTAAAATGTCAAAACACTAAAGAACAACAAATAACTTTTCAAAATAAAGAACAACCGGGGAAGAAAAAGCTGGTTTTACATTTTCAATAAAATGTTGTTTCTTTATTAAATGACGAATACGGAATCATCAGGGCTTAATAAGCGATACCTTCTCGTGGTACTTGCTTCCACGCTTATTTTTCCCGCGTTATCCGTTTTAACTGAATGCCTGGTAAATAAAATCCAACCCCTCTCCTTCACTTTGGTTGGAAAATGGTTCATCTTTTATGCTGTTGGTTTTCGTCTTTTACTGGCAGGCGTGATGCAGATCATGAACCCTGTTTTCACTGCAAAAGAGATCTTTCACATCCAGGACACTTCAAGCTATGCGATCGTAAGAGAGCTGGGTTTTGCGAATTTATGCTTTGGCCTGATCGGGATCCTCTCCCTGTTTCTACCACAATGGCGTATCGTGAGTGCTTTTGGTAGCGGATTGTATTACGGGATCGCTGCATTGAACCATTTTATAAAAAGGCCAACCGGCGCCAATGAAATGGTGGCACTCGTTTCCGACATTTTTGTATTTGTTGTATTATTGGTCTACATTATAAAAATGTTTTAGTTCATATTATTAT